>JAYVXL010000741.1:0-3738 GCA_043785185.1 Myxococcales bacterium | reverse complement strand
GACGGCCTTGGAGAGGTGACCGAGTGGCCGAAGGTACCCGCTTGCTAAGCGGGCGCAGGTCAAAAGCCTGCCGCGGGTTCGAATCCCGCCCTCTCCGCAAAGCTCATTCAGCAATCGGCAACGGCGGGGGAGCCTTCAGGGCGAATCCCCAAGTAAGCCGCCAGCTCGCCCGAGCTCCTTCGCCGCGGCGACGACGACGCAGGCCGGCCGCGAGCTCGCGCGGCGAGGCCCATCCAAAGCTGCCGGGACATTTCGGGGAACGACGTTCCTACACGTGGTAACCGGATCGAATGCAAGCTCCGCAGATCATCATGATCGTAGCGTTTCTCGCGGTGGTGGGCTTCTTCGCGATCCGCTCCATCCGCGGCGCCAAGAGCGGGGGCCTCGGTGGCGGCTCCGTCCAACCCGGGCTGGACTTGCTCCGAGCAAGCTTCGCGCAAGACCGCGCCCCCAACGAGACGGAGCCCGTCTGCGTCGTCGCTTTCCACTACTCGATGACGAGCTACACCCAAGTCACCGTCGGAGTGACGAACCTACGCATTCTCGTCGTGAAGGGGCCTGGCCCCATGCGTAGCTTCCCCTATGACGCCGAGGGCGAGCACCTCGGCTCGACGGAAAAGACGAGGCAACAGCGCGGCTTTTTCGAGTGGAGCCATGGCGACTTCAAAGACGGTTCGAGGGGTTACAGCCCAACGGTGAAGCGTCACCCGCCGTTCGAGGGGGAAGAGTGGCGGATGTACCCCACGTTGGAGGGCTTTCCAGAACAGAAGGCCAACCTCCGAGAGTTCTCGAGGCTCTTTTATTTTCAGTGGTTCTATGACTGAGACTCGCGGCGCCCGTCTAGGCGGTCAAGCGATCGAGATCGGGCTCTTGTCGACAGCGGTGGAGCGGGCGAGGACGGAGCGAGAACGGCGGCTGCCGACGTTCGCCGAGCCATACTCGCGCCGCCGATGATCGGCACTTCGGACGCCGCGCGCTCCCCGTTCTACCGGAGGGCTGCACCCTCCTTTACTCGGGCGCGAAGGCCCACGTTCAGTGCGAGGTCACGGCTCTCCCATGGCGCCGCACAATGATGCTCGACTGCCGCGCCGCCCCTGGCTTGACGCCCGGGTCGTGCCACGCGATCGACGGAGACCGAGGAGTGCCCGCCGACGCGGGTCGCGGTGCGGACGCGGCGGCCTACCTCCGCGCGGCTCTCTGCTGCCGCTTTGAGCGCGAACATCGCGAGCACGAGACCCAAGGGTCAGAAGAGGCGAAGACCGCGCGCGTCACACGGCGTCGGCGCCGCCGGCGGGTCGTGAGCGCGGGCGCCGTGTCCGCCGGCGCCGTCGCGGAAGTCGGCTGCGCCGTCGCCGTCGCGGAGGTGATGACGCCGACGAGAAAGGTGGCGAGCGGTGCGCCTCGGAGCCTCTTGCCAAGAGCCATGACGCCGAGCGTGTCGCGGATTCGGGGCGCGGAGCGCGCGCGCGAACACGCTACTTGGTAATGGAGATCACGACGCACCCGACCGCGCGCTCGCGGTCGCCGTCGTGGATGACGAACTCGGCCATGTACTGGCCCGGAGCGAGGCCGAGCGAGGCGACGTCCCAGATGTCCTCGCCGGTGTAGGCCGACGCGAGCACGCTCCCCGCCGGCGGCGGGTCCATGCCGGCGACCAGAGTGCCGGCGCCGAACTGCGTCGGGTTGTTGTTGTAGCGACCCTTGATCGCCGTCGGGAAGTGCGGCGTGCCGCCGGCCTCCGCGGTGTTGGGCGCGATGTAGAGCGCGGGCTCCCAAAGGTAGCCGTCGGCGGCCTTGGCCGTGCGATCGCCGGGCGTGACGATGGCGCCGGTGTTGGAATCGACCACCTCGCCCGGCGCGATGATCGGCGCGCGCTCGTCGTTGACCCACACCTTGATCTGGCCGTTGGCGCCGACGGATTGGCCGGTCGACGGCGCGTAGCCGACGAGAATGTTCGCCTCGTTGTTCACGCCGCCGAGCGTGCAGAGTGGCGGCGGGGGCGGGACGGGGCCGCCGCTGCTCGCGCCGCCGCCGCCCGTCCCGACCGGGTTGCCGCTGCTGCCGCTCGCGCCGCTGCTGCCGCTCGTGCCGCTGCTGCCTCCGCCGTTGCCGCCCGCGGAGCCGACGGGGTTGCCGCTGCTGCCACTGCTGCCAGCGGTCGGCACGGCGTGCGTGCCGGGCGGGCAGAGCGCGTTCGACAGATCGAGCGCGTGCACACCCTTCGGCGAAATGCCGCCGTCGGCGTCCGGCTGGCACGTGTACCCCGAGGCGCCGCCGCTTGAGGTGCCGAACTGGTCGTTTGGCCCGCTCGCGCCTCCGGAGGTGTCCGAGCCGCAGCCGGCGAGAGTGACGACGATCGCGGCAGAGGCCGCGGACACAAGGACAAGCGAGGTGCGCATGTCACTGCGTGACTGCAAACAAGGTGCCCGCACGGGACAGCATCGCCTTGGGGGTCGCGCACGGAAAAACATGGAGAGACTCGAGCGCCAACGCGCGCGTCGGCTGGTCCATGATCGCACCATGATGGCTGCAGCCCGCACCGCGCGGAGGGGCTCGCGCAGGGCTCCGCCACGCGCGCGGAGGAATCGTTCGGGTTCGACCCGACGACAAAACTTCGCTGTCACGAGTACGGCAACATGGTCTTAGGTGCGAGATGTGCGATTCGGTAGCACGTTCAATTCGGCGTGCTACCGAGCCAGCAAGATGATCAAGCGCGCAGCATTGGTGGGACTCGAAGTGTTCGTGGCGTTCGCCGTGGGCTGCGGCGGACCCAGCGGATCGCCGCATGGCGAGGATGACGGCACCGGCGCGCTCGCGCGCTCGGCGGGCACCGACGAACAGTGGGTCTACGACGGTCCGCTGCCGATGCTCGAGAGCCCAACGATCACCGTCTCGCTTCAAGGCCATACGGTGCGCGTGAGCGGCCTCGTGCCGGAGGGGACGCGGCTCGCGCTCGCCGACCTCCCGCACGTGCGTGTCCGCGACGACGCGGGCCGAACGCGGCTCGACGCCGTCTACCCTATCGCGACCGCGCGGCCCGAGAAGACGAACGCGACGCCGGGCGACTACGGCATCGCCGCGGGCAAGCTGTTCCGGCCCGACGGCGCGGCGGTGACGGCGGCGGAGGGGCAGCACTTCGTCACGTGGGGCGGCTTCCCGTTCCTCCCCTATGACGGCGGCATCGCCCTGCACGGTCCGATCACCGCCGTGACGTCCGCCGAGGCGCAGGCCGGCGCCGCGGTCGAGGCGGATCCCGCGAACGTGTGGGCGCTGCGCCGCGGGCGCGTGTCGGGCGGCTGCAACCGCATGATGGGCGAGCACGTCGTCGAGGTGGCGAACCTCGTCGGCTTCGACATGCACGTCGTCCACAAGCACGACGCGTTCTACGCGCGCCCGGGCGGCAAGGCGCCGGTCACCGTGCTGGGCACCTACGACACGTTCGACGGAAAGGCGATCGACGTCGACTACCCGACCGACACCGGCGCGGTGCGGCCGTCGGGGGACGTCGAGATGTTCGGCTCGTGGGTCGCGACCCGCACCGCCGACGGCAGCGACCTGCCCGCGAACGGCAAGTGGGAGGCCGGCGTTCGCGGCCGGCCGTACGTGTTCGCGAGGCACGCCCGCCACCACTGGGTCTGCGCGGTCTCCGGCGCCAACGCCCCCGCCCCGGGCACCAAGCTCCCCGCGGGCTACTGCGCGGACAAGTAACGAACACCTCCTTCTTTCTTTTCGCGTGGC
>JAYVXL010000740.1:0-3741 GCA_043785185.1 Myxococcales bacterium | reverse complement strand
GCCTCGACTTCGCGACGGCGCTGCTCGGCGGGCGCGGCGAGACGGAGTTCGGCGTCGCGGTCACGGGCGCGGACGGGCGAAGCAAGGAGCTCTTCTCGCGCGCGATGCCGTCGAAGGACGCCAAGGAGTGGCTCGACGCGTCGGTCGACCTCGGCGCGTACTCCGGCCAGGCGGTGGAGCTGCGCCTGCGCGCGACGCCCAAGCTCATGGTCGCGATGAACAACGGCATGTCGCAGGTCGAGGCGAGCGGCAGCGGCGTCGCCCTCTGGGGCAACCCCGTCGTCCTCACGAAGGGGCCGACGACGGCGCCGTACAACGTGCTCTTCGTCGTCGTCGACGCGCTCCGGCCGGACGTCATCGCGTCCTTTCATGACGACGCCGAGGACCAGGCAAAGCTCCGCGCCAAGCGCCCGCCGCTCGAGGCGCTCTTGCCGAAGGTGCCGGGCCTCGTGCCGTCGATCGACGGGCTCGCGGCGCGCGGCGTCCGCTTCACGCACGCGTACGCGAACGGCGCGTGGACGCGGCCCGGCACGCTGGCGATGCTCGCCGGCGCGCGCTCGACCGAGCTCGGGCTCGACCCGCTCCCGTGGGTGCTGCCGCCCGACCAGGCGAGCCGGTTCTACGCGTCGCAGCCGCCGCTCTTGCCGCTGCTGCTCCGGCGGGCCGGCGTCCAGACGCGCGCGTTCGTGAACAACTACTTCATGGTCGGCTACGCCGCCGTCGGCGTCGACATGGGCTTCGAGCGGGTCGACGATCACCGCTACCGCACGCGCGACACGCTCGAGATTACGCAGCACGCGACGGCCTGGATGAAGGCGCACGCGGAGGATCGCTTCTTCCTCTTCTGCAACTTCAACTCGCCGCACGAGCCGTGGGAGCCGCCGGATCGCTTGAAATCCCGCGTCCCCGACCCGCCGGCGGGGCCCGCCGACTACATCACGCGCCAGTACATGGCGGAGGCCGCGAAGGACGACGAGGCGATCGGCGTGCTCCTCGCGGCGCTCGACGAGCTCGGCCTCCGCGAGCGCACGCTCGTCGTCTTGACGGCCGATCACGGCGAGACGCTGTCGTCCGCGCACGACGGCAAGGGGCTCGACAAGCTGCAGATCCGCTACCACCACGCCGTCAGCAACTACGAGGAGACGTCGCGCATCCCCATTCTCTTCTCCTTGCCGGGCGTGCTTCCCGAGGGGCGCGAGGTGAAGGCGCGCGTGCGATCGATCGACATCGCGCCGACGATCCTCGAGGTGCTCGGCGTCGAGGGCTCCCCCAAATCGAGCGGCGCGTCGCTCATGCCGCTCGTCCGCGGCGAGACCGAGCCCGACGAGCGCGTCGTCTTGACGGAGGGGCGCGGGACGCGGGGTCTCTTGTCCGGCAAGTACCGGCTGCTCACGCGGGAAGGCGCGGCGCAGACGACGACGAGCGTGAAGGGCGACAAGACCGAGACCGTGGCGGAGGAGCTCTACGATCTCGAGGACGATCCCGGCGAGCGGCACGATCTCGCGAAGGAGCGCCCGGACCTCGTCCTCGAGCTGCGCGCGCGGATGGAGGCGGCGAAGAAGAACGTCGCCGTCGCCGGCACGAAGGCGGCGGCGCGGCCCGACCCGCCGGAGGCGGCCACCGTCGTCCACCTGCGCTTCGCCGGCGGCGGGGCCGCGCGCCGCGTCGCCGGCGCGATCCGGACGGTGGACCCGAAGGCGCGGATCGCCGCCGCTACGCCGGTCTTCGTGGGGCCCGAGGCGCTGAAGCTCGACGCGGGGCGCCTCGAGCTCGCGCTCGTCACGGCGCCGGATGGCGTCGTCGGCGTGGACCTGCGCGTCGAGCCGCCGTCGGCCGCGCTCGCGTGGGAGCTCTTCGTCGACGACGCGCCGCTCGCGCCGAGCCAGGTCTTCGCCGGGCCGTTCGGCTTCGCCGCGCCCGCGCTCCGGCTCGGCATCGCGTCGGACGAGGCGCGCGCCGCGGCGTATTCGCCGGTCGTGCCGACGATCGATCCGCGGCGCGACGCCGGGCTCTTCGTGACGCGCGAGCGCCCGGGCGAGGCGACGCCGGGCGACGCGGCGCCCGGCGTCAGGCGTGAGGACACGCGCGAGGGGGCCGAGGAGATGGGCCGCCTGCTGCGCGAGTGGGGCTACGCGCACGGACCGACCGCGCCCGCGCCGTCGGGGAGCGCGCCGCGCGCACCGCGCGCGCCCATCACGCCGAGCACGCCCAGCCTACAGAGCACGCGCAAGACGCCGTGAAGGCATCGGGCTTCGCCATGGTCCCGTCACGCGGACGTAGGCGTTGCTGAGGGGGAGCCGGGAAAAAAGCGCCCCTGCGCCCCGCCAATCCGCGTGACCCGCGCGCGTGCACTCGGCTAACGTTTCCGGCGAGATGCGCCTCGCCACGCTGCTCGGACCCGAGCTCAAAGAGCTCCTGCGGGAAGATCCCGATCAGGTGCGCGAGCTGCTCGAGGAGATCCACGAGCAGGACCTCGCCGATCTCATCGGCGAGCTCGAGCCGGAGGAGCAGGCCAAGCTCCTCGCGCGGCTCCCCGCCGAGGAGGCCGCGCCGATCTTCGAGCGCCTCGAGGACCACGAGCAGGAAGAGCTCGTGGACATCATGCCGCCGGAGAGCGTCGTCCAGATCGCCAGCGAGATGGCGCCGGACGATCGCGCCGACCTCTTCAGCATCCTGCCGGACGCGCAGGCCGAGCGGCTGCTCGACAAGCTCGAGCTCGTCGACCCCGAAGCCGCCGAGGACGTCCGCGAGATCGAGAAGTGGCCGGAGACCAGCGCCGGCCACTTGATGACGACCGCCTACGTCCACGTCTCCGAGCACGTGAACGTCGAGGGTGCGATCAACGCGGTGCGCGAGTTCGGCGCGGAGCAACGAACGCCGATCTACAACGTCTACGCGATGAGCGACGGCGATCACGTCGAGGGCGTCGCGTCGCTGCGCGATCTCATCCTCGCCAGGCCCTTTCAGCCGCTCGAAGAGATCCTCACGCGCAACATCATCAGCGTGCCGCCGGACATGGACCAAGAGGAGGTCGCGCGGCGCATGGCGAAGTACGATCTCAACGTCATGCCGGTGATCGACGAGAGAGGCCTCATGCTGGGCGTCATCACGATCGACGACATCGTCGACGTCCTGACTCAGGAGCAGACGGAGGACGTCCAGAAGCTCGGCGCCGTCGAGCCGCTCGACGTGCCGTACTTCCAGACGAGCTTCCTCGACTTCATTCGCAAGCGCGGCACGTGGCTCGTGCTCCTTTTCCTCGGCGAGTTCTTCACCCAGACGGCGCTGCGCTTCTACGACCCCGTCTTCGAGGCGATCAAGGGCGCGGCGTACTACGTTCCGTTGCTCATCTCGGCCGGCGGTAACTCAGGGTCGCAGTCGTCGACGCTCGTCATCCGCGGCATGGCGGTCGGCGAGATCAAGCCGCGCGACTGGTGGCGCATCCTCGTGCGCGAGCTGGCCATGGGCGCCGTGCTCGGGATGGGACTGGGCGTCATCGGCTTCGGGCGCGTGCTCATGTACCGCGACCAGCACATCGACTTCGCGTTCACCGTGGCGCTCACGCTCGTGGGCATCGTGATCTGCGGCTGCACCGTCGGGGCGATGCTGCCGATCCTCTTGAAGCGCCTCGGGCTCGATCCGGCGACGAGCTCGACGCCGTTCATCGCGAGCCTCGTGGACGTGCTCGGGATCATCATCTTCGTGCACATCGCGATGGTGGTCATGGCCGCGATGATCGCG
>JAYVXL010000739.1:0-3741 GCA_043785185.1 Myxococcales bacterium | reverse complement strand
CCAGCCAGCCGGCGAGCTCCTTGGGCGAACGACTCGCGACGTCGCAGAGCTCCAGCGCGCGCGCGAAATCGCGGGTCGCCGCCTCGACCTGGCGCGCCTCGAGGCGCCGCTCGCCGCTCTTGGCGAAGTACGACGCCGCGAGCTCGCGATCGCCGGCCTCGTACAGGTGCGCGGCGATGCGCGCGGCCTGCTCCGACGCCTTGTCGCCGAGCATGCTCTCGAGCGCGGTCCCTGCCGCCGCGTGCATCTGGCGTGACGCCTCGGCGGTGAGCGCGTCGACGACGACCTCGCGCACGATCGGCGACGTGAAGCGCAGCTCACTCGCGCCGACGTGGATCAAGAAATCGCTCTCCTTGAGCACCGACAGCGACCGCTCGAGGAGGCTCATCGCCTGCCCCAGCATCTGCGCGAGCACCGACGCGTTGATCGGATCGCCGAGCACCGCCGCGGCTTGCAGCGTGGTGCGATCGGCCGGCGAGAGGCGCGCGACGCGCGACGCGACGAGGCCGCGGAGCGTCTTGGGGAGCGCGAGCTCTTGGCCGACGAGCTTCATCCCCAGCACGCGCTTGTCGGCGACGGTGACGGCGCGCGCGTCGACGAGCGCCTTCAGCACCTCCTCGATGAACTGCGGGTGGCCGCCCGCGCGCTCGCGCACGAAGCGGAGCAGCTCGTCGGGCGCCCGGTCGACGCCGAGGCGAAGAGCGACGAGGCGCTCCACGTCGTCGGCGGAGAGATCCGACAGGTCGAGGCCGGCGTGCGCGGGCAAGGTCTCGAGCGGGTTCGAGAAGCCGGCGCGCGCGGCGAAGACGAAGACGACGCGCACGTGCGTGAGGCGCTCGAAGACGGCCTGGATGAGCGCAAAGGTCTCGGAGTCCATCGAGTGCGCGGCGTCCCACGCGAAGGTGTGGGGGCGGTCCTCGCAGAGGCTCGTGACCATCCTCGTGAACGCGCTGCGCAGCGCGGTCTTCGCGTTGCCGGCCACCGGTCCGACGACGCTCGCGCCGAGCGCGCTCAGGATCGCGCCGACGTCCTCGTCGTGGAGGCCGAGCGCGCGAAGGCGCGGCTGCACCGTCATGATGCGCTCGTGCGGATCGCCGTCGGCGACGCCGCAGAGAACCTGCAACATACACATGATGCCCGAGAGCGGAAGCTCGCGGCCGCGCGGCGGGCACGTCGCCTGGTGCCACCCGACGTTGTAGCCGCCCTTGCGCAGGCGTCGCTCGACCTCGATGAGCAGGCGCGTCTTGCCGATGCCGTGATCGCCGCGCACGGTGAGGATGCGTGCGTTCTTCTTCGTCGCGGCCGCGAGGATCTCGCCGACCTTGCGCAGCTCGTCCTTCCGGCCGACGAAGCGGCCGAAGCTCTCACTCGGGCCGACGACGTCCTTCACGAGCTGGCCGAGGGAGGCCATCGCGGGCTCGGGGATGGGGTCGAGCGAGAAGAGGTTGCGCACTTGGCGGGTCGCCGCGTTGGAGATCGCGAGCTGCCCTTCGCGGGCGCGCGCGAGCGCCTGGGCGGCCCCGATGAGCGAGCTGAGACGCTCGTCGGGCGTCGGCTCGCCGGCGAGCGACACGTGGATGCGGCCGGTGTGCAGGCCTGCGCTCGCGCTGCGCGGGCCGTCGAGCGCGCGGAGCGCGACGAGCGCGCAGCGGACGGCGACCTCGGTGTCACGGCCGTCCGGCTCGCCGAGCCCGAAGAGCGCGGCGATCTGCTCCGGCTCCGTCTTGACGACGCGGCCGCCGTAGCGCGACACGATCTCGTGCGCTTTGCCGCCGACCGCCGGATTCCCGCGCGCCGGCAGCTCGATGACGAGCGCCGTGACCTCGCGCCGCTCGCCCATCTCCGCCGCGCGCTCGACGTCGAGGACGCGGATGCCGGTCGAGGAGTCGTGGCGCGGCGGCGCCGAGGGCGCGACGGGTGGCGGCACCGTCTTGGCGCCGCGATGGGAGGGGACCTCGACGGGCGTGCGCTCGTTCGAGCCGCGCTCGTGGGGGTCGCCGTCGAGCAGCGGCGCTTCGATACCTGCGGTGGCGACGCCGTCCTCCGCGTGGAACTTTCCGAGGAACTCCGCGAGGTCGTGCGCGCCGTAGCGCCGGCCCTGCGTATAAAGAAACGCGAGGAGCGCCTCGTACATGCGACCGGCGTCGGGGTGGCGATCCTCGGGGTTCTTCGCCATCGCGCTCTTCAAGATCGCGACGAGCTCCGCCGGGGCGTCGGGCCGCAAGAGCTCCACCGGCGGGTACTCGCACGCCTGCACGCGGCGCAAGGTCTCGAACGTCGTCGGCGCGTTGAACGGGTTGACGCCCGCGACGCACTCGTAGAGGACGACGCCGAGCGAGAACAGATCGCTGCGCGCGTCGACGTTCTCGCCCCGCGCTTGCTCGGGGCTCATGTAGCCGAACTTGCCCTGCAGCTGCCGCGAGCGCGTGTCCTCGAGCCCCGGCGACTCGAGCGCCCCCTTCGCCTTCGCGATGCCGAAGTCGGTGACCTTCACCTCGCCTTCGAGCGAGAGCAGCACGTTCTGCGGCGACACGTCGCGGTGCACGATGCCGAGGGCCTTGCTCTGTTCGTCGCGCCGCCGGTGCGCGTGGTCGAGCCCCTTGGCGACCTCCGCCGCGATGTACACGCCCATGTCGATCGGGAGGACGGACTGCTGCCGGCGCGCGCGCGCGAGAAGCGACGCGAGGTCGAACCCGTGCACGAACTCCATCGCCATGTAGTAGGCGTCGGGCCTCTTCGACCCGAGCACCTCTTCGCCCGGCGCGATACCGAGGTCGAACACTTGAACGATGTTCGCGTGCGAGAGGCGCACGGCGAGCTTGGCCTCGTGGATGAACATGTCCACGAACTCCTTGCTACGCGCGAGCTCCGGGAGGATGCGCTTGATGACGACGACCTTCTCGAAGCCCTCGACGCCGTAGCTCTTGGCCTTGAAGACTTCGGCCATGCCACCCTGGCCGAGCCGCTCGAGCAATCGGTATCGGCCAAACGTCTGGTTCAAAGCGCCCCGATCCCCCTAATTTCCGCCGCTCACGTGTAGTCCAAGCGAGCCGAAAAGGTACCATCTTTCGCGCCGGCGGTCCGGGCACCGTGCACCCGCGTTCAGCGGGCGTGGGCGGCGGCGCGCGCGGGCTTCGGCATTGGGCGGTCGGGGCGGGTGATCCAGATGGGGTTCGAGAAGGCCATCGGGACGACGGGCATGAACGGCAGGATGTCGTCCATCGGGCGCGTGCCGCGGGCGATGACCATGAGCCACGTGCTGTCGGGCCCGACCGGCACCGCGAGCTGCCCATCGAAGCGGGTCGTCCTCGCCTGCGCCTCGTCGAGCGAGCCCGGTTCGGCGCCAATGCCCAGCGGGCGCGGCGTCACGTCCGTCCGCTGCGCCAGTGCGCCGCCGACGATGACCTCGAGGCTCGTCACGTCGACCCACGGCGCCGCGCGCACGGTGACGTGGACGGGCAGGAGATCGTCGTTCGTCTCGAGCTCGTCGCCAGGCGATACGCCGCGGATGTCGACGTCGAGCATCGGCCCGCTCGTCACGACGGCGTGCCCCTTCTTGACGCCGGCGACCACCGCCGCGGTGTCGATCGCGGCGCCGCGATCGCCGGACGCCGCGGCGCCGACCTTCACCATCGTCCGCGGGTAACCCGCCCAGTTGAACTGGATGCGGTGCGAGTCGCTACTGCCGGTCGCGGCGTAGTGGTGGCCGAGGTTCAAGAGCGCATAGAAGTCGCGGAGCAC
>JAYVXL010000738.1:0-3751 GCA_043785185.1 Myxococcales bacterium | reverse complement strand
CGGTCATCGCGTGGCGTGCTCCGAGGTCGGTATAGACGACGATCTCCGCGCCCGCGATGGCGTCGCCGCGCCCGCTCGCTGCGCGCACCTCGCCCCTGGCCGACTCGGCCGGCTGCATCACCACGAGCAGCCCGGCGGCCGCCGCGTCGACGGTGACGACGCGCGGCGCGAGGCCCGGCGCGCGCACCTCGACCCGTAAGGGCACGCCGCGCGCGCCGGGGAGCTGCGCTTCGCCGCGCGCGCTCGTGAACGCGGTCACGCGCAGCGGCGCGGCCGGGTCGAGCGACTGCGCGGAGAGCTGCGCGGCAGGGACCGGATAGCCGCGATCGTCGGTGACGCGCGCGTCGAGCGCGGGGCGGGGCTCGGGCAGGGTAATCGTGAGGGTGCGCTTCTCACCTTCGGGCACGCTCGTCGCGACGCGCGCGACGGGCTCGAGGTCCCCGTCGCGCGCGACCGCGACCGCGAGATCTTCGGGCACGGACGCGAACGCGAACGTGCCGTCGCTCGCTGTGCGCGTGCCGCGTTCCATCGAGCCGCGTACGGCGGCGAACGTGACATGGGCGCCGGCAACGGGCTGACCGCGCGCGTCGACGACGCGACCCTCGAGCGTGCCGCCACGGCGCATGACGACGTCGATCGTCGCCTCACCGCCCGACCGGAGCGTGACGGGCTCGCTCAGCGCGTCGGTGAACTGTGGGTGGCGCACCAGCACGCGGACGCGACCCGGCGACACCGGCGCGGCTCGAAACGTCCCGTCGCCGCGCGTGACCCAGGGCTCGGGCGGCGCCGCAACGGGGGCGAGCGACGGCGCGAGCGACGCCGCGATGGGGAGCGGGGCGGCGCTGACCGCGCGCGGGATCGGCGGGACCGGACCGGGCATCACCCCGAGCTCGCCCATCGGTAAGAGCGGGGCCGGGCCGCGCAAGGTCGCGGCGAAATGCGCGTCGCGAAAGCGGGCGCGCCGCGGGTCCTCGTCGATCGGCGCGCCCGAGAAATCCGTTCCGACGACGACGAGGCTCGCGCCGTCCACCGGGAAGCCGCGCGTGTCGACGACGCGGCCGATGAGGGCGCCGGCCTTCGCGAGCGTGAGCGTGACCTCGCGGGTGAGCGGCTCTGGAAGCGCGACCGCGCCGCGCGGGACGAAGCCGTCCGCCGTGGCCGAGAGCGACGCGGGGCCGCGCGCGATCGGGCCGAGCGTCGCGCGACCGGTGCGGTCGGTCGCCGCCTCGAGCGGGAACGGCGAGACGCCCGACTCGGCGAGGATCACGCGCGCACCGGCGACGGCCTCGCCGTCCTCCGAGACCGCGCGGACCGAGACACGGACGCCGGGCGCGAGGTTCAAGACGACCGGCTTCTCCTCGCCGCGCGTGAGCGGGACGGAGAGCTCCACCGGAGAGACGAGGTCGCCGCTCGTGGCCCGGAGCGCGTAGGCGCCGGCAGGCAACGCGCCGATGCGGACCTTGCCGCCCTTCACCTCCGCAACGCGCGGCGGCCAGAGCGTGGGACCCGCGACGAAGACGTGCGCGCTCGCGGCGGGCGCGCCGTCCTCGCCCCGAACCTCGACGAGCAGCGCGCCGAGCCGGCGCAGCGTGACGCGAACGCCCGACTCGCGCACGGCGCGCTGAACGACCTCCTCGTAGCCGACCGCACGCGCGGTCACTTGCCAAGGCGGCGGCCCGAGTCGGCCGACGCGCGCCGCGCCGTCCGCGCGCGCGCGCGCTCCGATCGGGAGCGGCTCCGCGCCGCTCACCTCGATCTCCGCGCCCGCGAGCGGCGCGCCCTGCTCGTCCTTTACCTCCACGGTGACGACGTGCTCGGGCCGCAGGACCACGTCGAGCACGCGCTCGCCGCCGACGAGCACGAGCTGCGACGACGCCCGCGCGCGCCCCATCGCGTCGACGAGAACCCAGTGCTCGCCGCGCGGAAGTCCGCGCAGAGTCGCGCGCCCGGCTGCGTCGGTGCGTCCCGCGCCGGCCGCGTACGCCTTTCCGTCGATCATCGCGAACGCCTGGACGTTCGCGCCCGCGACGACGATGCCGGCATCGTCCTTCGCGGCCACGACGAGCGCGCCGTCGCGGTCGGCCGTCGCCTCCGGGAGCGGCGGCGCCGTCAGGACGAACGCGAGCCCGCGGAGCGCGGAGCCCGGCCAAGACCCCACGGCGAGGGCGATCGCGAAGAGCGCGAGGAGCTCGAGGATGCGTCGAGTCAACGGCCGAACGTTACCTGGATTGCTCGTCGTAGTGAGAACCCGCAAGGCCGCCGCTTGTTTCCCGGGCGGTGCTACCCTTCGGAGGTGAGCGCGCGTGTCCGCATCGTGCCCCTCCCGCTGGGCCTTCTCGGGTGCGCGATCGCCCTCGGGCTCGCGAGCGCGCCGGCGGCCGGCTGCGGGCAAGGGCATCCGCCCGTCGCGTTCACCGACTACCTCGGCGACGCAGCCGCCGCGCGCGACACCGGGGCGGGCGGGCAGTTCGACCTCGACGCGTCGTTCGCGCCGCCGGTGTGTCAGATCGTCAGCGCCGACGGCGGCGTCTGCGGCTGCACCGACGTCCCGCTGCAGACGGCGGCGCCGACCATCTACTTCATGCTCGATCGCTCCGGCAGCATGAACGAGCTAGGCAAGTGGCAGACGGTCCGAACGGTGACGCAGAAGCTCGTCTCGGCGATCGGCCCGCGCGCGAGCTTCGGCGCTGCCGTGTTCCCGAACCCGAGCTTCAACGACTGCACGCCCGGGCTCGAGGTGCTGCGCCCGCGCCCGGGCGACGCGCCGGCAGGCACACCAGGGCTGACGGTCCGAATGCTCGCGGCCGCCACGAACATGGCGGCAGGCGGCGGGACGCCCACGGCGCAGACGCTGCGAAACCTGAAGACTCGCCTGACGTCGATCCCCGGCAAGGTCTTCGTCATCCTCGCGACGGACGGCGGGCCCAACTGCAATTTCGGCGCGACGTGTGACGTGAACGCGTGCATCCCCAACATCGAGTCGGCGGCGGGCTGCTCGCCGGGCGCGCCGCCCAACTGCTGCCAGACTCCAAAGTGGGGGCCGGAGTCGTGCCTCGACACGGCGCCGACCGCGAGCGCCGTCGCCGAGCTCGCCGCCGCGGGCGTCCCCACCTACGTCGTCGGCGTCCCCGGCAGCGGACCTTACGCCGGGGTGCTCGAGCAGCTCGCGACGGTGGGCGGGACGGCGCGCGCGACCTCGCCGCTCTACTACCGCGTCGACACGGCCGACGAGGCCGCGCTCCTCTCCGCGCTCTCGCAGATCGCGGCGAAGATCATCGCGACGTGTTCATTGCCGCTCCCCGGCCCGCCCGTCGATCCGAACCTCGTCAACGTTTACCTCGACGAAAAGGCCGTCGCGAAGGACCCGGTGAACGGCTGGACGCTCGACGGCGCGACCGTCACGCTCGTCGGCACGACCTGCCAGAGCGTCCTCGAAGGCCGCGCGCTCAACGTCCGCGTGATCGAAGGCTGCCCGACTGTCGGCCCCAAATAGGGGTCCGCTAATGTAGCGTGTGCCATCCGCCGTCGTGCTCGACCTTGGGGAGCTCGACCTTCGCGATGGCGATCTGCTCGAACGAGACGCGCGCAGCGTCCTGCTCCTTCGCGGCGTGGATGGCCTCGATCGCAGCGGCCTCCTCCTTCTCCCAGCGGGCGAGCGTAGCCTTCGCGCGGCGCTTCTTCTTCACGTAGCCGTAGACGAGCGCGCCGATGACGAGGACCCAGATCGCCGAGCCGCCGGTGAGCGCCGGCA
>JAYVXL010000737.1:0-11985 GCA_043785185.1 Myxococcales bacterium | reverse complement strand
AGGTCGAGGCCGCCGTCGCCGAGGAGCGCGGGAAGCTCGCGCCCACGTGACGAGCGCGGCGCCCGAGAAGGTCTGGACGATCGAGTCGCTCGTGAAGTGGGCGACCGACGATTTTCGCGCGCGCGGGATCGAGAGCCCGCGCCTCGACGCCGAGGTGCTCATCGCGTGGGCGCTCGGCATCGATCGGGTCAAGATCATCATCGACGGCAAGCGCCCTCTCATGGGCGACGAGCTCGTTCGCCTGCGCGAGCTCGTGAAGCGCCGCCGCGCGCGCGAGCCGATCGCGTATCTGCGCGGCGAGCGCGAGTTCTATGGGCGTCGCTTCCTCGTCGACAAGCGCGTGCTCGTGCCGCGACCCGACACCGAGACGCTCATCGACGTCGCGCTCGCCCGCACCGCGCACGCCTCGATGAGCCTGCGGGCCATCGACCTGTGCACGGGCTCGGGCTGCGTCGCGGTCACGATCGCGCGGCAGCGGCCGACCGCGCTCGTCCACGCCACCGACGTGAGCGTCGAGGCGCTCGCCGTCGCGCGCTTGAACGCGCAGCGCCTGGGCGCCTACCGCGTGAGCTTCTCGGCGGGGGATCTCTTCGAGGCGAAGCTCCCCTGGGCCAAGGTCGACCTCATCACCGCGAACCCGCCGTATGTCCCCACCGGAGACATTGCCGGCCTCATGGCGGACGTGCGCGACTTCGAGCCGCGCGTCGCGCTCGACGGGGGGAGCGACGGGCTCGACCTCGTGCGGCGCGTCGTCGCCGGCGCGCCGGCGCGCCTCGTCCCGGGCGGCGTGCTCGCCGTCGAGATCGGCGCCGGCGAGGCGGCGGAGACGGCGCGCCTCTTCGCTGCGGCCGGCTTCATCGAGGTCGTGATCACGCGCGACTACGGCAAGATCGAGCGCGTCGTCGCGGGCGCGCGGCCGAGCTGACGCAGAGCCGCGGCGCTCGGCTGGCGGAACCCGGGAATGCCGGGCATCATCCACTCGTAGAGCGCGTGACGCGTCCACAGACGACGACCGCGCCGCTCCGAGGTCCTTCGCCACGTGCATATGGGTCGCTTTCTCGGGTTCTTGCTCTACTTCTTGCCGATCCTCGCGGCGAGCGGAGGCGCCCATTGGCTCGTGGCGACATGGGCGATGCGCGCGTTTCCGCGCCTCGCGCGCCACAGCCGTTGGGTGAAGGTGCTCGTCGCCCTCCTCGTCGTCGCGGCCCCCGTCGCGCGGATCGCGACGCACCGCACGCACCAGGGGTGGCTCATCAGCGAGCTGATGGCGGCGAGCCTCGTCGAGGCCATGTTCGTGCTCTTCTCGCTGCCGCTGCTCGTCGCCGCGATCGCGCTCTCGCGCCTCGTCACGAGGCGCACCGTGGCGCCGACGCCGACGCCGACGAACGACGCCGACGCCGAAGCCGAGGCCGCCGCGAGGGGCGTGCCCGCGACGGAGGACGTCGCGAACAAGCCGGCGCCGCCTCTGTTTGGCCGCCGCGAGGCGCTCGAGCGCGCCACGGGAATGCTCGCGCTCGGCGCGACCGGCTCGGTCCTCGGTTGGGGCATCGTGCGCGGCCGCCACGCGTTCCAGATCGACGAGCTCGTCGTCCGCATCCCGGGCCTCCCGAAGGCGCTCGACGGCTACGTCATCGCGCAGGTGAGCGATCTGCACGCGGGCGTGCAGGTCACCGACCGCGATCTCCGCGAGGGCCTCGATCGCGTCGCCGAGACGAAAGCCGATCTCATCGTGGTGACGGGCGATCTCGTCGACTTCGACAACCACTACGCGCCGATGCTGGCGCGGGCCCTCGGGGCGCTGCGCGCGCGCGACGGCGTCTTCGCCATCCTCGGCAACCACGACTATTACGCCGGCCCGGGCGAGCTGCGCGCGATCCTCGGCAAGACGGACGTGAACGTCCTCGTGAACCGCGGGCGGGTCATAAGGCCGGGTGACGGCGGCGGCTTCGCGCTCGTCGGCGTCGATGACATATGGGCGCGTAGCGCGGGCGGCGAAGGCCCGGACCTCGACGGCGCGCTCGCGCAAGTGCCCGCCGATATCCCGCGCATCCTCCTCGCGCATCAACCGCAGTTCGTCCGCCACTCGGCCGGGCGCGTCGCGCTGCAGCTCTCGGGGCACACGCACGGCGGGCAGATCAACCCGGGCTTCACGCCGGCGCGTTTGTTCCTCCCGTTCATCGCCGGCCGCTACGACATCGAGGGCACCGTGCTCTACGTGAACCGCGGCTTCGGCGTCGTCGGCCCGCCCGCGCGAATCGGCGCGCCGCCGGAGGTCACGAAGGTGGTCCTCGTCTCCGCGTGACGCCCGCCGCGACGTGCCACGCGCGGGGACTTGCTCTAATGTGGCGAGACCCATGCGTCGCGTCGCTTCGATCGCCCTGACCGCCCTCGCGCTCACGCTCGCGACGGCCGCCACCGCAGCGCCGACCAGCGACGAGGTGGCGCGCGCGCGCGTGCTCGATCAACAAGGCGTCAAGGCCTACAAGGACGGCCGCTTCAACGACGCCATCCGGTACTTCAGCGAGGCCTTCAAGCTCGGCGGCCCTGCGAGCGAGCTGTGGAACATCGCGAAGTGCCACCTGCGCCTCGATGAGCCGGACCAGGCGAGCGACGCGTACGACCGCTACTTGATGCAGCAAGGGCTGACGCCGCAGGACAAGGCCGAGGCGCGCGAGGAGCTCGAGGAGCTGAAGCGACGTCGCTCGACGCTCACGGTCGCATCGGCGCCGAGCCGCGCGACCGTCTACCTCGACGGCAGGCGCGGAGAGGCGGCGGGGACGACGCCGTTCAGCGTGCAGCTCGCCCCCGGCACGCACAAGGTGGAGATCGAGCTGGCCGGCCACAAGCCGTTCGCCAACGATGTGGAGGCCAGGTACGGGCGCGCCATCATCGTGGACGCGCAACTGGAGCGCGATCCGAACCGGACCGCGACGCCCACGGCGCCGCCCGACAAGCCCGACAAGACCGACAAGGGCAACAAGGCGGGCGCGGCGACGCCGGAGACGGGCGCGGAACGCCGCCTCACGGCGAAGGCGGAGCTCGGCGTGGTGTTTTCGAAGCTCGGAAGCGCGTCGGAGGGCGGTCGCGTCGGATTCACGTTGAGCGGCGCGTACTGGCTGCTCGACGCGCCACGCTGGTCCGTCGGCGCCGGCCTCCTCCTTCACATCACCAGCGACGCCTGGCACAACGCGATCGCCGCGCCGAGCACCGGCCCCGGCTGCACGACGACGATCTCGAACGACGAGGCCGCGACCGAGATCGCCGGCTACGGTATCGGCGTGTTCAGCTACCTCCTCATGCCGCGTCTTCGCGTCGGCGCCGATGCGGGGCTCGGCATGGCCGGCTACAGCGCGGGCGCGCTCGGCGGCGACCTATTTTACCCGACGTGCCAGCCGAGCGCCGGCCTTCAGGTCGCCGCGCGGCTCGGCGTCGAGGCGTCGTACGCGTTCGTCCAGCACGTGCGCGCCACGCTGACGCCGCTCGCGCTTCAGGTGCACCCGTCCTACAGCGGCGCGCGCCCGGCGCCCGTCGACGCGACCGGCGCATGGGTGCGCTTCGGCCTCGGCCTCGGCGTGGCCGTCGATCTCTGACCTCGAGGGCGTGGATGCGATGAGGGCGACGCTCTTCGATTTCAACGGCGTGCTCGTGGACGACGAGCACGTGCACCTCGAAGCGTTCCGCGACGTGCTCGCGCCGCTGGGCGTGGCGCTCACGGAGGCCGACTACGTCGCGCGCTACATGGGCTTCGACGATCGCGGGGCCTTTGCCGCGGTCCTCGCGGACGCGGGGCAGCCGGCGGCGCACGCGCGCATCGACGCGCTCGTCCTCGCGAAGAAGCCGGCGTACATGGCGCGCATCGAGGGCGAGCTTCGGGTCTTCCCCGGCGCCGCGGAGCTCGTGCGACGGCGCGCCGGCGGCGGCGTGGTCGGCGTCGTGTCGGGCGCGCTCGAGCACGAGATCCGCTACTGCCTCGGGCGAATGGGCGTCCTCGAGCACGTCGCGTTCATCGTTCCGGCGGAGGCGACGCAGCGCTGCAAGCCAGATCCCGAGGGGTACGTCCTCGGCCGGAGCGCGCTCGCGGCGCGCGGCGCGGACGACGCGCGCGCGGTCGTCCTCGAGGACTCGCTCGCCGGCGTGCAGGCCGCGAAGGCCGCGGGGCTGCGCTGCGTCGCCGTCGCGCACGCGTACGACGCAGCGGCGCTCGCGGCCGCGGGCGCAGACGTCGTCGCGCCGACCCTCGCCGACGTCACCGACGCGATGCTCGACGGGGACGCGCCGTGACGCGCCTCCGCGCGATCTCTGGCGCGCTCGCGCTCGCGCTCGCCCTCGCGGTCTCGGCCGTCGCCGCGGCCGACGCCGCGAGGCCCGCGCGCGCGCCCGACGGCTGGCGCGCGGCGGGACTACGTGGCGCGCGCGGCGTCACCATCGGCCCCATCGAGAACGGCTACCACCAGGGCGTCGGCTACGGCTCGCGCGCGTATGATCGCACGCTCGTCGAGTGCCGCGCGATGGGCGCCGAGTGGGTGAGCGTGACGCCGTTCGGCCGCGTCGGCGACCTGCGCGGCGAGGGCGTCGACCTCACGTTCGAGGCGCCGTTCGAGGCGACGCGCGCCGCGGTCAAGCGCGCCGTCGCGATGGCCCACGCGCGCGGTCTGAAGGCGATGCTCGTGCCGCACCTGTGGGTCGAGTCCGGCGAGTGGCGCGCGAAGATCGATCCGGGCACCGACCTCGGCTGGGCGCGCTGGGCGGCGAGCTACCGGCGGTTCGTGCTCGCGTGGGCCAAGGTCGCGGAGGAGTCGGGCGCCGAGCTCTTCAGCGCCGGCGTCGAGCTGCGCTCGTGGGTGACGACGACGCGCGCGCCGAGCTTCGCCGCGATCCTGCGCGACGTCCGCGCCGTCTACCGCGGCATGGTCACCTACTCGGCCAACTGGGACGACGTCGACGACACCGTCATCCTCGGCGACCTCGACGTCATCGGCATCAACGCGTTCTACCCGCTCGCGGACAAGGACGGCGCAGGCTTCTCCGAGCTGCTTGCCGGCGGCGGCCGCGTGCGCGAAAAAGTCCACCGCCTCGCCGAGACCTGGGCGAGGCCTGTCCTCTTCACCGAGATCGGTTACACGACGCGGCCCGATCCGGCGATTCGCCCGTGGGAGTGGCCCGACGCGATGAAGGGCGTCAGGGTCGACGAGCGCGCGCAGGCGCGGGCGTACTGGGCGCTGCTCGCGCCGCTGCTCGACGAGCCGTACTTCGCGGGCTTCTTCGTGTGGCGCGTCTACGCCGACCCCGACGACGTCTCGCAGGAGGCGGAGTGGGGGTTCTCACCGCGCGGCAAGCTCGCCGAGCTCGTCGTGCGGGACGCGTTTCACGCGGCGTGGGCGGGCGATCCGACGCGGACGCCAGGGTGGTCGGCGGCGGCGGAGGTGCCCGGCGTCTGGCCGTGACCGTCGGTCGCGACCCTCGAAGCCACCGCCCGCGCCCGCGTCGCCTCGCGGGCGCCGCCGCCCAAAGGGCAGAACTTGGCCCCCCGCGGCGCCGCTTTCTACGATCCCTCGGCCGCGATGCCCCGCTCCCCCCTCGCCTTCGCTCTCCCCGTGCTCGCGCTCGCCGCCGGCTCGTGGTTCGGGCTGGGCAAGCCCGACGCGCACCATGCGCGCGCGATGGCGCGTGCGCTCGCCGCGCGCGCCGCTTCGGTCGGCCTGCCGCTGCCGCTCGCCGCCAGCGACTCGCCGCCGGTAGAGCCGCCGTCGTCGAGCGTCGACCCGTCGCTCCTGCCCGACCCGACGCCGTGGCCGCGCCTCAACCCCGCGGTGTCGACGCGCCGCGCGTGGCTCCTCGCCGAAGGGCCGCGCCACGAGCCCGGCGACGGCAAGCGCCTCGTCACGTTCACGTTCGACGACGGCCCGTTCCCGGAGACGACGCCCGTGTTCCTCAAGGTGCTCGCGCGCCACGACGTAAAGGCCACCTTCTTCTGGATCGGCCACTACCTCGAAGGCGACGCCGATCGCGCCGTGAAGACACGCGAGGTCGCGCGGCAGGTCTCCGCGGCAGGGCACCTCGTCGGCAACCACACCTACGGTCACATGCGGCTGACGATCCTGCCGCGCGCCGATGTGCTCGAGCAGATCGATCGCGGGACACTCGCGATCGAGAACGCCATCGGCAAGCGCCCGGTGCTCTTCCGCCCGCCGTTCGGCCAGCTCGACGCCTGGACGAGCGAGCGACTCCAAGAGCGCGGCGCCGAGCTCGTCTTGTGGAGCTGCGAGGCGAGCGACATGAAGGCCGACGACGGGCAGGCAATCTTCGACAGCCTGCGCGAGCAGCTCGAATACGCCGGCGGCGGCCTCGTCCTCTTGCACGACGTGCGCTGGGCGTCGGCCGACGCGCTCGAGAAGCTCCTCACGTGGCTCGGTCGCCACCGGTGGGATCCTGCGAAGCCCGACGTCGTCGGGTACGAGGTGACCGATCTCGTGCAGTACCTCCGCGCGACGGCGGCCAGCCCGCAGCTCTACGACGATCGCGGCGAGCTCGAACAGGCACGCAGCACCGAATGGCGCAAGCATCACCCGACGCGCGCGGCGCCGCCCGCAGTGCTCGCGGCGGCCGGGACCGAGAGCCCGTGAAGGGGTAGGCTGCCCGGACGATGGGGGACGAAGGGAGCGCAGAGATGGGCGACGCAGCGCTCCGCGCGGCTGTGGGCCGCGACGTCAGGACGGTCGACGAAGTGCTCGCGGCGATGGCGGCCGTGGACGGCGCCGTGGGCGCGGGCGACGGGCTCGGTTGGTTCAACCGGCTGTACCGGCGCACGACGGACAACGTCCGCGCGGGGCTCGCGGCGGGTCGCTTCGTCGACGTGGCCTTCACGTCCGAGCTGGACGTCGTCTTCGCCGGCTACTACTTCCGGGCGGTCTCCGCCTTCCTGAGCGGGGCGAGCGACGTGCCGCGCGCCTGGGTGGTCCTCCTCGAGCGGCGCGCGCGGCGGGACGTCGCGCCGCTCCAGTTCGCGCTCGCTGGAATGAACGCGCACATCGATCGCGATCTTTCGTTCGCGATCGTCGACGTCGCCGCGGCGCGCGGCGGCTTTCCCGCGCGCGACTCGGACGCGCGCGCCGACTACCTCACGGTGAACGCCATCCTCGCCGAGACGGAGCAAGAGACGAAGCCATGGTTCGAAGGCGCGCTCCTGCGCGACGCCGAGCCGGATGCGGGGCGCGTCGAGGACGTCGTCGCCCTCTTCAGCGTGCAAGAGGCGCGCGAGGCCGCGTGGCTTCGCGCCGAGGTGCAGTGGGCGACGCGCGGCGTGCCCGCCGCCGCCGCCGCGCTCGCCGCGGGGATCGATCGCGCCGCCGCGGCGCTCGGCCGCGCGCTCCTCCTCCCCACGAGGCTCGCGTGACCGATCGCCCCGACTTGCCCGTCCAGCTCGGGAGCACGGAGCTCACGCCCCTGCTCGAGCTGGCGCTCGAGCGCCTCGAGGACGCGCTCATCGTGACCGAGGGCGACGACTGCTCGCCCCGCCGCATCGTCTACGTCAACGGCGCGTTCACGCGGATGACCGGCTTCACGCGCCACGAGGCCATCGGCAAGACGCCGGACATCACCGTCGGCCCGGGCACCGATCGCGCGGCGCTCGCGCGCCTCGCGGCAGGGCGAAGCGCGCAGCGCCCGGTCCGCGAAGAGCTCCTCAAGTACCGCAAGGACGGCTCGACGTTCTGGGTCGAGCTCGACATCGTGCCGGTGCTCGGCGAAGGCGGCCGCGTCGCGAACTACCTCGCTGTGCTGCGCGACATCACCGAGCGCCGCGCGCTCCAGGCGCGGGTCCTCGAGGCCGACCGCCTCGCGTCGCTCGCCACGCTCGTGGCGGGCATTGCGCACGAGATCAACAACCCGCTCGCGTACATCTTGGCGAACCTGAGGTTCGTGGGCGAGCTCCTCGGCGCGCCGCAGGGCGAGGGCGGCCTGACGCTTCCGGCCGCGGACGTGAAGGAGGTCCGGGCGGCGCTCGAGGAGGTGGAGCTCGGGGCCGAGCGCGTGCAGCGGATCGTGAAGGACCTGCGCGTCTTCGCCCGCACCGAGCGCGCCAAGGCCGACCCCGTCGATCTCGCGGGCGTCATCGGCGCGGCGCTCAAGCTCGTGCAGGCGGAGATCGGCGAGCGCGCCTTCGTGGAGCAAGATGTGGCCGGGGCGGGCAAGGTGCTGGGCGACGCGAGCCGCCTTGGGCAAGTGTTCGTGAACCTCCTTCTCAACGCGGCGCAGGCGATGCCCGGGGCCGGCGCCACGCCAGGCCGCATCGACGTCCGCGCGCGCCGCGTCGGCGACCTGGTGAAGGTGACGGTCACAGACAACGGTGCAGGCATCGCGCCGGAGGACCTCGGGCGCGTCTTTCAGCCGTTCTTCACGACGAAGCCGGTCGGCGTCGGCACCGGCCTCGGCTTGCCGATCTGTCAGAGCATCCTGACGTCGGTGGCCGGCCGCATCTCCGTGGAGAGCACCGTCGGCGTCGGCACCACCGTGACGGTCACGCTCGTCGCCGAGAGCGCGGCGCCCGTCAGCTCGCCCGTCAGCCCGCCGGTCAACCGCCCGTGATCGACTCGCAGATGCGCCTGCCCTCGGCGCCGGTCGGCTGGCCCTCGCGGACTTCGACCTTGCAATAGCCGTCGTTGCGGAGCGAATCGACCATCTCGACGACCGCCGCGTCGCTCCATTTGCGTTGCCCGTCGAAGCGCGCGCGGATGACGCCGCGCTTGTCGATGATCCACGTCTCCGGGAAGAGGTGCGTGCCGTACTTGCCCATCACCACGTCGGCCTCGGGATCGAACGCGACGGTGAACGGCGGGGTCTCGCTGCGGAGCACGCTCTTCAGCGTGTCCTTTACGGCTTCGGGCCCCTCGTCGGTCGACACGGCGAGGACGGCCACGTCGGAGCGCGAGCTCAGGATCTTGGCGAGGTCCGAGAGCTCCGGCATCTCTTCGAGGCACGGTCCGCACGTCTTGGTCCAGAAGTTCAGGACGACGACCTTGCCGCGGTACGACGACAGCTTGATGCTCTCGCCCTTCATGCCTTTGAGATCGAAGTCCGGCGCTTTCTTGTCGGCGCCCGCGTAGTCGGGGTGCAGGATGCACGTCGCCCCGCACTGCCGTCGCGCCTCACCCTCGCGCGCGACGTTGACGAAGCTGTAGACGAGCACCGCCGCCGCGGCGACGAAGAGCAGGTGCACGAGGACGAAGACCTGCTGCTCTTTCGCGGGCGAAGCCGCGGGCGGGTCCTTCTTCGCCATCTTGGAGCGCTCGGCCATTGCCCCGAAGGCTATCACACCGTCGCGATGGCGAGGCTGCGGCGCGGCTTGGCCTTCGCGAACGCGCGCTTGTAGTCGGCGTACGTGCCGCCGGCCTTGACGGCGTCGATGACGAGGAGCCCCTCGGCCTCGCCGCCCTGCGCGAGCACGTACTCGACCCACGCCCATTTCGCCGACGTCGACCGCACGTCGGCGCGCCCCTTGAGGCCGCGACGCAGGCGATCGAGGCGATCCGCGACGACGTCGACGCCCGCGAACGGCTGCCCGTCGAGCGGCGTGTTGCGCTTGGCGCAAAACGGCGCGATGCCGAGCGAGACGGGCACGATGCGCGACAGCTCGGTCGTGAACGCCGCGCACTCGTCGATGTCCTCGCCGGTCTCGCCCGGCAGGCCGATCATGAGATACAGCTTCAGCCGATCCATCTTGTGCTCGCGCGTCAGCTCGGCGCAGCGAACGAGGTGCTTCACCTTTGCCTTGCGCTCGAGCAGCTCGCGCATGCGCTCGCTCGGGCCGTCCATCGCGGTCGTCAGCGTTTTGTAGCCGACCCGCTTGAGCGCCGCGGCGAACTCCGGCGAGATGCGATCGGGCCGCAGCGACGAGAGGCCGACCTCCCGCCCCTGGTCGGCGAGCGTGTTCAGGAGCGGCACGATCTTCGGGTGATCGCTCACCGCCGCGCCGACGAGCCCGACGCGCCGGGCGTCGTCCGGGATCGTGGCGAGGATCTTCTCCATCGAGACGAGCCGCATGCCGCCGTTGGTCGATCGCCGCATCACGCAGTAGGTGCATTTCCGCGAGCAGCCGCGCTCGGTCTCCAGCAAGAACATGTCCGACAAGACCGCGTGCGGCGTGCGGATGGGCGCCCACGCCGGCAGCATCTCCTCGGGCACCTTCGCGACGAGCGGGAGCATGTCGCCGTGGTGCGTCGGCACGTAGACGTGCGGCATCTTCGCGAGCGCGTCCAGCTGCGCGGCGCGCGAGCCCTCGCCGAAGATCGCCTCGAGCGCTTGGATCGAGATCTCCTCCGCCTCGCCGACGCAGATCGCGTCGACGATCCCCGCGAGCGGCAGCGGGTTCGAGAACGTGAGCGGCCCGCCGGCGAGGACGAACGGGTGGCGGTCGTCGCGATCTTTGCGCCGCGGCGGGATGCCGGCCGCCTCGAGCAGCGCGACGAGACCCGCGATCTCGAGCTCGTACGCGACGCTCACGGCGAGCACCGGGAAGTCGCAGAGCTCGCGCCCCGACTCGTACGAGCGCGGGCGCGTCTGTTTGGCGAGCTCGGTCTCCGCCTCGTCGTCGAGCACGACGCGCTCGCACGACATGCCCGGCGTCTCCATGATCGCGCGGTAGATGCGCTGGTAGCCGAGCGAGCTCATCGCGGCGCCGTACGGCGACGGGTAGACGAGGGCCAGCGTGCGCGGGGCCTCCTTGTCGAGGCGGCCGATCTCGTCGGCCAGGCGCGTTCGGATCGTGTCTTGGAGGCGCGGGGACAAAGGGACCGTGCTTCTGCGGGATCTCGCTGCAGGATGCAAATGGGACTTCTTGCCCCAGCTTCTTGTCGGAGAGCTGTGGTATCGAAATCTCTCGGTTTTCGAGCGTAAAAACCCATCCATGCCCGCGTCTTCTCTCCGCATCTTCACGGCCGCGCTCGCGACGGCGTGGCTGCTCGGCGGCTGCGCGAAGACGCCGACGCGCGATCTCTCGTCCCCCGACCGCGCGCGCGGCTGGCACGACGCCGTCGACTGGACGAAGGCGGGCGACGAGGCCATCGGCGTCTTGCGCGGCTACCTCCGCGTCGACACGACGAACCCGCCGGGCCACGAGACGCGCGGCGCCGAGTACCTCGCCAGCGTGCTCGCGAAGGACGGAATCGCGTCGGAGATCCTCGAGCACGCCCCCGGCCGCGGCAACCTCATCGCGCGCCTCGACGGCACGGGCGAGGAGAAGCCGCTGTGCCTCCTCTCGCACATCGACGTCGTCACCGCCGAGGCGAGCACGTGGGCGAAGGGCAAGGGTCCGCTCTCCGGCGCGCTCGACGAGCGGGGCATGATCTGGGGCCGCGGCGCGCTCGACATGAAGGGGCTCGGCGCGCTCGAGGTGATGACCATGGTGCTGCTCAAGCGCGCGAACGTGCCGCTCAAGCGCTCCGTCATCCTCCTCGCCGTCGCCGCCGAAGAGACCGACAGCGCCGGCATCCGCTTCATCGTCGACGAGCACTGGGGCAAGATCGGCTGCTCGCACGCGATCAACGAGGGCGGCATCGGCCTCATTGGGCTGCTCGACGAGGCGCAGACCGTCTACACGATCTCGGTCGGCGAGAAGGGCGTCCTCTGGCTGAAGATGACCGCGCACGGCGAGGCGGGGCACGGCTCGACCCCGGTGCCCGGCCGCGCGCCGCAGCGGCTGATCGCGGCGGTGAACCGCATCGAGGCGCGCGATCCCGAGCCCGTCGTGCACGAGACGATCTACGAGCTGGCGGCGCGCGCCGGAGAGGACATCGGCGGCCTCAAGGGCAGCATCCTCCGGCGGCCGTTCTTCGTGGACCTCTTCGTCGTGCCGAAGCTGATGGAGAACCCGCCGGCGCGCGCGACGCTCATCGACACGTGCAACCTGACGGGCTTCCAGGGGCGCAAGGAGGAGCCGAACGTCGTGCCGAGCGAGCTGTCGGCGATCCTCGACTGCCGCGTCCTCCCCGG
>JAYVXL010000736.1:0-3764 GCA_043785185.1 Myxococcales bacterium | reverse complement strand
TGAGCTCGCGCATCTCGAGCGCCGGCGGATCGAAGAGGTACGTGTATCCGATGGTCAGCACCTTCTTCGCGGCCTGAACGCGCTCGACGAGCGTCTTGCTGTCCGCGTAGCTCATCGTGAGCGGCTTCTCGACGTAGACGTGCGCGCCGGCCTCGAGCGAGCGCGTCGCCAGCGCGAGGTGCGAGCCCGGCGGCGTCGTGATGTGGACGACGTCCGGCTTTTTCTCGGCGAGCAGCCGGTCGAAGTCGGTCGTCGAGTAGTCCAGCCGGTACCGCATGGCGATCTGCTCGGCCATGATCGGCTCGATGTCGCACACGCCGACGACCTGGGCCAGGTCCGGCATCTTCTGGATCTCTTCGATGTGTCCGTCGGCGATTTTTCCACATCCGACGATGGCTACGCGCAGAGGCATGGTCTCTCCAGGGGCGGATGATACTACGGCGATTTCAGAGCGCAGGCAGTGACGTTCACGAGGACGACGCCGGCCGAAGACGCCGCGAGCGCGCCGCCGGGGACGAGGGAGACGTTGCACGTCGCGCCGGCGGCCTCTACGGCGGCGCCGTACTTTCCGCCCGGTGCGAGGCCCGTGACGACATGACGAACGGCGCTCCTCGGCGCGCGGTACGACACGGCCGCGGCGAGCCGCTGCGGCGCAGCGCTCGTGAACAGGTACGCCTCGTCCTGCAGCGCGACGCCGTCGATCCCCTCCCCCTCGATGCGCACGGCGGCGGGCGCCACGCCATCCGCCGCGCCGACGACGATCGCGTGCAGGAAGCGCCGCTCGGTCTTCCCTTGCCGCGACTCTGGCGAGGCGATCTCGATGCGCGTCGAGTCGATGCCGGCGGCGGGGTCGTTCTTCATGTAGATCGTGTCGGTCTTCAGCGTGGGCTCTTTGAGGAGCTTCGCGGGCGACGCGCCCTCGGGGAGCACCGTCGTGATCGTCGCGGCCGAGCGGCCGACCGTGATCTTCACGGTGGAGCCGGTCACCTGAGGGGTCGTGCCGGCGTGCGCGATCCACGTCGTGCCGTAAGACGGCTTGGTCAGCGTGAATCGGTCGTAGATCACGACGCGCGCGGACGAAGGCGCGCCCATGCCGCTCATCGGCGCGCGCGACATCACGATCTCGCGCTCGGCGCGCGCGACGGAGTGCGTCTTCTTGTACTGCGGGTAGTCGTCGGGATCGTACGCGTCGCCATACTCGCCGAGCGCGTAGGCGACGCCGCCCTCGTCCTGGAACCGCGAGACGTGCGCGAGCTTCGCGTAGATCTGTTGGTTGGGGTTCCAGCGGTTGTTCTCTTTTTTGTCGTCGACGAGGATGACGTTGTGGCTCATCGACGCGTACGAGTCGTAGTCGCCCGGATCGATGACGAGCATGTCGCCGCCGCGCGCGAGCTCGAAGTGCCCCTGGTCCATGTGCTGGTGGTCGCCGAAGAACGCCGTCGCGTTGAACGACATCCACGTCGCGCGATCGGTCCAGTCGCTGCGCGCGAACACAGTGCCGGTGCCCTTCGCGAAGTAGCTCGTGGCCCCGCGGCGCGGGTCTTCGGAGACGCGGCCCGGCTCGTCGCCGAGGGCCTTCAGCCAGTTCCACACCGGCTCGCCGGGGCGCTTGGCGAGACGGCCGAGCCACACGGCTTGGCGCGCGACGGCCTCGTCCTTCGGCAACGACAGCGCGACGCCGTAAAACTGCTGCGGGAACGGCGTCGCGGGCTTGTGCGACCAGTCGCCGCTGTCGAACGTGCGGACGGTGTCGGGGAGGAGCGCGTGGTTCTGGTACGCGATCGATTCGCGAAGCCACGGCAGATCCTGGTGCAGCTTGCTCGGCCCACCGGGCGTCGCGCGCCCCTCGGAGTCGGCGTAGATGCCGAGCACGGCGCCGATGAGCCGGCCATACTGCCAGCCCTCCGGGTAGTCGCCGCCGACCAGGCGCGCGCGGTATCCGGGCACGATGATCTTGTTCCACAGGTCGTGGCCGTGGGCGCGGAGCTCGGCGCCGCTGGTCTTGGTGGCCTCGTCGCCGTCGCACGCGAGCCCGCCCATGCCGGCCGCGCCGAAGTAGCCCATGAAGTGGTTGCTCCATGGCTCCGTCGGGCGATAGCCGCCCTTCTTGTACCAGCCGACGTACGTGCGGAGGCGCGTGCACGCCTGCTTCCTCTGCGCGACCGTGAGCGCGTCGTAGAGCCAGTCGGTCGCGATCGCCGCGAGGAAGCCGACATTTCGGATCGCGTAGCCGTCGTCGCGCTCGGCGGATTTGTCGCCGCCCTTCTTGTCGCCGACCTCGCTCTGGTCCTCGAAGAGCGCGTTCAGGTACTGGACCGCGGCCGTCGTGTAGTCGGGGCGCTTGAGCACGCGGGCGCAGAGCGCGAGATCGAGCGCGACGTTGCCCCAGTCCTCGCTCATGTGGCCGCTGCCGATCTTGGACTTCAGCCCTTCGTCGCAGTTCGCCTGGAGCAGCGTCCACGTCGGATGATTGTGGCGCGCGAGCGCGTCCAGCCCCGCGAGGCGGTCGGGCGTGAGCAGGATGCGCGGGTGCGGGCCGAGCTTGCCGCTGCCTTCGAGCGGCGCGGCCGCGAGCGCGCCCGCGCTCGGCGAGCCGGACGGCGCGGCGGTCGGCACTTCGGTGCTCATGCCGGAGAGGCGCTCGCCGCGATGGCAGCCGGAGTTGGCCGTGATGACGGCCAGGGCCGCGAGGACGGTGGCGATGCAGGCGCGCATGCGGCCTTCAGAGATAGGTCACTCGCTCGGTGAACGGAATGAGCAAATGGCCGCGGTCAGTCTTCCGGCGACGCCGCCGAGAGCCACGCGCGGCGCGCGGCCGCGTAGGTCGCGCGCGCGGCGCGGGAGATGTTCTCGTGCGCCGGCGCCGCGAGCCCGCGCTTCGCGAGCTCAGGGCCGAGCTTCTGCAGGACGAGGACGCGCGCCTCGGCGAGCGTGCCGGGCCAGCCGCCTTCCATGGCGCGCCCTTCCCGTCGAAGCGTCTCGCGCCACGACGCCACCCACGAGGTCGCGACCGTGCGCACGCACTCGTCGAGGACGGCTTCGCCCGCGATGCTCACAGGTCGGCCGGCTCCGTCTCGGGGAGCGGCTGCGGACCGGGGACGATGCCAGCGATATCCGGATCTTCGCCCGGCGCGCCTTCGGGCTTGTCGCCCTTCGTGCGCTTTCGCTCTTCCTTCTTGGCGGCCTTGTCGCGCTGCTTTTCTTGGCGCTGCCGTTCTTTCTGACGCTTCACGAAGCTGGTGCTGGACACTTCACACCTCTGATCTCGCGCGACTCACGCGCGGTAGGTGGCAGCAGCGACGTAACGCAGGATCCGCCCGCAGTGCGACGAGCGCACACTTCCTTGGCAGACGTCCTCGCCGTCGAACGCCGTCGCACGCTCCCGAAGGGCGCGCATGACCGGATACGTGATGTCGTGCCCACCGTCGTTGCATGACGGGTCCCCGCACGGAATCTCGAAGTGAGCCGGGGCCAAGGCGACCTGGACGCGACGCATGTGCGTCGTCGACCCGGCCGCCTCGCCTCGATGCTCCGAGAGCTCAAGATTCAGCGCCTCGAGCTCCGGAATTTCTACCGTGAGCCGGGGTGCCTCATCTTCGCGGCGGCGCCGCTCGGCGAATCGCCGAGCAGCCTCCGTCTGCTTTTGAGCCCTCATCTGCCGGTGTTCACTCACCAACCGCGATGTCCACCACCGCCGCCGCCGCCGCCGCCGCCGCCGCTGCGCCGGCTGCCGCCGCCGCCGCCACCGCCGCCACCGCCGCCAC
>JAYVXL010000735.1:0-3774 GCA_043785185.1 Myxococcales bacterium | reverse complement strand
GGAGGAGCGCCGCGTTGATGAGCGGCACGAGCAGCAACGCTGTGACCGACAGGAGCGCGAGGCTCACCCAGTTCCAGTCCCACGGCGGGCCGACGCGCACGAGCGAGAGCACCATCACGGCGATGCCGGCCAGCACGTGCGTCCGCGAGGGCGCGCGCCAGACGAGCGCGCTCGTCGTCAGGCCGAGCATCGCGCTGAGCAGCGCGGCGACCGCCTTCCAATTCCACGGCTGCGCCGCGCGCGAGAACCACGCGAACAGCGCCAGCGTCGTCAGCCCCGCGAACGCGAGGAGCGAGATCGACGCCGCGCGCGCGGCGCCGACCTCGGGCCCCGGGAGCGGGGGAGGCGCGTTCGGTGGCGTCCCGGGGTCGTGCTGCAATGCGCCTCATCATACCGTGCGGCACGCGCCGCACGCGCGCGGACTCGGGCCGCTCAGGTGGCCGGCGGGCCGTTCGGCGCCGCGGCGCGCGCGGGCACCTGGCGCAAGCCGCTCGCCCCCACCTCGGCGCCGGCCTTGCCGGCCTCGTGGTACTCGGCGTCCTGATTGACTCGCCAGACGTCGTAGGCCGCGCGACCGAGGACGATGTTCTCCACGGTGAGCATCGCCGTCATCATCGCGTGGTCTTGGTTATTGTACTTGTGCATGCCGTTGCGGCCGACGGGGTGTAGCGAAGGGAAGCGCTCGGCGAGCTCCGCGCGCACGACGTCGACGTTCGCGACGTAGTCGTCGTCGTACACGGGGTACGCCTTTTTCTGCCGGACGACGCAGCCGTCGAGCACGTCGGTCGCGCGGCCGAGGCCGACTTGTTCGAGCTCCCGCTTCGCGAGCGCGATGAGCTGATCGTCGCTCGACGCCCACAGCCCGTCTCCCTCGAAGCAGAAGTACTCGAGGCCGTAGCAGCACTTCGTCGGGTCGGGGACCATCTCCGGCGACCACGACTTGAAGTTCTGGATGCGCCCGACCTTCACGCGCGGGTCGTGGATGTAGATCCAGTTGTCGTCGAAGAGCTGCTTGTCCTCGAGGATGAGCATCACCGTCAGAAAATCGCGGTACCGAAGGGAGTCCGCGGCCTTCGTCGCGCGCTCGCTCAGCTTCGGCGAGAGGCTGCGCGCGAGCTCGCGGAGCGGCGCGCTCGAGATCACGTGATCGGCGAGCACCGCGGTGCGGTGGCCGTCCTTCTCGCTCTCCACCGTCCACGTTCGGGCCGCGTCGTCGTACGCGCAGTGGACGACCCGCTCGCCGAGCGCCACCTCGCCGCCCATCGCGCGGACCTTGCGCGCGCACTCCTCCCACAGCATCCCCGGCCCCTTTCGCGGGTAGCGGAACGAGTCGATGAGGGTCTTGATCACGTCCTCTGGGTTCTTCGGCTTCGCGGTCACGAGCGCGTTCTTCATCGCGCTCCACAAGGACAGCCCCTTGATGCGCTGCGCCGCCCAGTCCGCGCTGATCTCGGTGCACGGCATGCCCCAGACCTTCTCGGTGTACGTCTTGAAGAAGATCCGGAAGAGGCGCTCGCCGAACTCGTTGACGACCCACTCCTCGAAGTTGCGGGGGCTGGGGTTCGGGAAGGCGCGGGCCTTTGCGTACGACGCGACGCACATCGCCGCCTGCACGGGGCCGAGCTTCGTCAGCGCTTCCGTTCCCTTCAGGGGGTACGCGAAGAATTGGCCGCCGTAGAAGATGCGGCTCGAGCGCGGGCGCACGAGCATGTCGTCCGGGAGGATCTCGGTCCAGAAATCCTCCACCTCCTTCGACTTCGAGAAGAAGCGGTGTCCGCCGATGTCGAAGTGGAAGCCCTTGTACCGCGCGGTTCGGGAGATGCCGCCGACGTACTCGGGATCGGCCTCCAGCACCGTCACGCGGGCCCCTCGCTTGGCGAGCAAGTACGCCGCGGTCAGGCCCGCGGGGCCCGCGCCGATGATCGCGACCTTGGTCTGGGTTGTCACGGGAGGGCGGAACTAAACGTTGGAGGCGCCGGTGGGTCAAGGCGCGTGGCGCGTCGTCAGGCGCTTTTGGGGTCCGCCGGGGCGCCCCGGGCGGTGGGGCCGCCCTGCCGGACCTGCGCGAACGTCATCCCCACGCGCGCGAGGCTCACGATGCCCATCACGATGAGGAGGAGCTGCTGGCCGAGGGACCACACGAAGACGTACGCGAGCGCCGGCTCCTCGGGGACGTTGAAGGGGATGACGAGCGCCGTCTTCGCGAAGCCCTGCACGATGCCGAGGCCGCCGGGCGCGCTCGGCAGGGCGCCGCCGAGGTTCGACACGACGAGCATGAGCCCGGCTTGCTCCATGTGCCCGGGGAGGAACGCGCACATGACGAAGTACGTGAAGACCGTCGCGCCGCCCCACACGACGAGCGTGAGGACGAAGACGACCGCCATCCGCCGCGCCGAGCCGACGACGCGGAAGCCATTGGTGATCTCGCGCACCTTCGGGAGCACCTTGGCGCCGAGCGTCGGCGAGACGCGCGCGAGGAGCGGGCCGAGCACGCGCTGCTCCGCCGCGTCGGCCTTCCACACCATGAGGCCGCCGACGGCGAGCATGACGAAGACGAGCGCCGCGCCGAAGGTCGCCGCGCGCGAGAACGCCGCGGGCATCGGGATGTACTGCGCGAAGACGACGAACATCACGACCACGGCCGCGAGATCGAGCACGCGCTCGACGATGATCGACGACAGCGCGCGCGCCATCGACACCGGCGTCTTCTCGCCGATGACGTACGCGCGCGCGACCTCCCCCAGGCGGAAGGGCATCGTGCAATTGAGGAGGTAACCGATGTTCTGCGCGTGGATCGTGATCCAAAACGGCGTCCCGCCCATGAAGAGCGACCACCGGCGCGCGCGCGCGAAGTAGCTCGCGACCCAGAAGAGCGACGCGGGGACGAGCCAGCCCAGGCGCGCCTCCCCGAGCGCCGTGAGGAGCTGCCGAAAGTCGACGTTGCGGAGCGTCAGCGCCAGCGCGACGCCGCTGATGGCGAAGCCGACCCACATCTTCCAGGAGCGTTGCACCGCACACGGATATACACCGACTCCTCGGCCGCGACCTCTCGGACGCCCGGGGACCGACCTCGCAAATCGTTCGTAGCGGCGACCCGAGTGACATGTACGCTGCACGCATTGACTGCAGATTCCCCGAAAATAGGGCGTGGCCGACGCCTTGCTTATGAGGGGCTCGTCGGAGGTGACCATGGCGACCAAGGTGCGTAAGAGCGTTCGTGTCGTGTCGGTTGGCGCGGTGCTCGGGCTGCTCGTCGCGTGTGGGGGCGCCGGAGGGAACCCGTTCGTCGGCAGCGGCGATGACGCCGGGAGCAGCGGTTCGAGCGGCAGCAGCGGGACGAGCGGCTCGAGCGGGACCAGGGACTCGGGCGGCAGCAGCGGAACCAGCGGCGCGAGCGGCAGCAGCGGCAGCAGCGGAACCAGCGGAACCAGCGGAGCCAGCGGCGCGAGCGGCAGCAGCGGCGCGACCAAAGACGCCGGGCAGACGTGTGGCGTCCCCGCCGACGCGGCTGCGTTCCCCGGCTTCGACGACGCGTGCCTCATCGACGCCAACTGCGCCATCGGCTTCCACCTGACAAGGTGCTGCGGCAATTTCGAAGCGCTTGGCTTGAATCACGGCAGCCAGACAAACTTCAACAAGGCCGAGGTCCAGTGGGAGCAAGGCTGCGGGGGCTGCGGCTGTCCGTCGAGCGACCTGGCCACGGCGCAGGACGGCAAGACCGCCCCGAAGGCCGACATCAGGGTGAAGTGCGAGGTCTCCGCGACCGGCGGCGGC
>JAYVXL010000734.1:0-12057 GCA_043785185.1 Myxococcales bacterium | reverse complement strand
GTGGCCGGCGCTGGCTGCGGCGCGCCGCGATCGCGGGGGGCATCGCCCTCGTCGTGGGCGGCGGCGTGCTCTGGCGCGCGAAGCACCAGCCGCCTCCGCCGGCGAAGTTCGTGACCGCGCAGGTCGCGGTGGGGGACATCGCCGAAAAGGTCCAGGCGACGGGCGCGGTGCAGCCGATGCTCCAGGTCAACGTCGGCGCGCAAGTGAACGGGCGCGTGACGCGCGTGCTCGTCGACTTCAACTCCGTCGTCCACAAGGGCGACGTGCTCGCGGAGATCGACCCGCAGATCTTGGGGACGCAGGTGAGCGCGCAGCAGTCGCAGCTCCTCGGCCAGCGCGCGCAGCTCGAGCAGGCCCGGGCGCAGTCGGAGATGACGAAGGCGCAAGTCGAGACGGCGCGCGCGCAAATGGACACCGCGAAGCTCGCCTACGATCGCGTGAAGCGCCTCTTCGAGCAGAACCTCGCGAGCAAGGCCGACCAGGACGCGGCGAAGGGCGCGTACGACGCGGCGAAGGCGCAGTACGACGCGGCGAGGGCGACGTTCGAGGCGTCCTTGGCCGGTGTGACGAGCGCCCAGGCCGGCATCGGCGCGCAGCAAGCGCAGCTCAATCAGACGACGACCAACCTCGGCTACACGAAGATCATCGCGCCGGTCGACGGCGTCGTCGTCACCCGCAGCATCGACCCGGGCGCGACCGTCGTCGCGAGCTTCCAGGCGCCGGTCCTCTTCGTCCTCGCGCAGGACTTGAAGAAGATGCGCGTCCTCGCCGACGTCGACGAGGCGGACGTCGGCAAGCTGAAGGACGGCATGGAGGCCGACGCGGTCGTCGACGCGTTCCCCGGCGAGTCGTTCCACGGCGTCGTCCAGCAGGTGCGGTTCAGCCCCAACAACGTGCAGGGCGTCGTCACCTACTCCGCGGTCATCGAGGTGCAGAACCCCGACGAGAAGCTGCGGCCCGGCATGACCGCCACCGTCACGATCAAGACGCGCGAGGTGAAGGGGGCGCTCCGCATCCCCAACGCGGCGCTCCGCTACAAGCCGAGCCCGCCGCTCGGCCCGGACGGCAAGCCCGTGCTGCAGGCGCCGGAGCCGCCGCTCGCCAAGGGGCAGGGGCGCATCTACCTCGTCACGAGCGACAAGCCGGGGGACGAGAAGAACGAGCAGAAGCTCGTGCCGATCGGCATCACCGACGGCATCACCACCGAGCTCTTGCCCGGCCCGATCGCCGGCGGCTCCAAGGTCGTCACCGACGAGAACGAGACCGAGGACTCAAAGAAGAAGAAGGGCAAGTAGCCATGGCCGCCGCCGAGGTGCTGCCGACGGCGCGTCCCATGGGCGACGTGCTCATCGAGATCAAGGGCGTCGCCAAGGACTACGTCTCGGCGGCCGGCGTCGTCCGCGCCTTGCGTGAGGTCGACATCGACATCAAGCACGGCGAGTTCGTCGCCATCGTCGGCACGAGCGGCAGCGGTAAGTCGACGCTCATGAACATCCTCGGCTGCCTCGACCGGCCGACGCACGGCACCTACTCGCTCGCGGGGCTCGACGTCGGCGCGCGCACCAACGACGGGCGCGCCATCGTCCGCAACCGGCTCATCGGCTTCATCTTCCAGGGATTCAACCTGCTGCCCCGCACGACGGCGCTCGAGAACGTGGAGCTGCCGCTGCAGTACCGCGGCGTGCCGGCCGCCGCGCGGCGCAAGCGCGCGCTCGAAGCGCTCGCGCAGGTCGGCCTCGCGGATCGCGTGCATCATACACCGAATCAGCTCTCCGGCGGGCAGCAGCAGCGCGTCGCGATCGCGCGCGCGCTCGTCACCGACCCGCCGCTCCTGCTCGCCGACGAGCCGACCGGCAACCTCGACACGCGCACGAGCCTCGAGGTGTTGGCGCTCCTGCAAGACCTGAACAAGCGCGACGGCATCACGATCGTCCTCGTCACCCACGAGCACGACATCGCCGCGTGCGCCTCGCGCGTGATCACGTTCCGCGACGGTCGGGTGCTCACCGACATCGCGCAGGAGAAGCCGCTCGACGCGGCGCGCGCCCTCGCCGACCTTCCGCCTCCCCAAGAGGGGCCTGCGCGCGGGGCGGAGGACGAGGCAGAGGACCCCGTCGTCGCGGCGCGGATGCGGCGCGGCGGGCCCGTGCCCTTCGCCGTGCACCTCTCGATGCTCTTCGGCGGGATCCTCGGCGCGCTCGTCGGCCTCGTCTACAACGGCGTCGTCCTGCACGACAAGGTGGCGTGGACGGTCGCGCTCGCCGCCGCGCTCGGCGAGTCGTTCCTCGCGTCGCGCGTCGGCCGGCGCAGGCTGGGCCGGCCGCTCACGACCGATCAGCGCGTGCGCGTCGCGCTCGGGTACACGGTCGGCACGACGCTCCTCGCCGCGCCGCTGCTCCTCTATCGCGTGCCGCTCCCCATCGCGCAGCGCGTCGAAGGGCTGTCGGGCAGCGGCGTCGCGGTGGCCGCGGGCATGTTCGTCCTCGGGCTCGCCGCGCTCGCGCTCCTGCGCTTCCTCCTCCTCTCGCTCCTGTCGCCGAGGAAATGACGTGACCCTCCTCCTCACGGCCATGCGACTCGCGCTCGGCGCGATCGCCCGCAACAAGACGCGGGCGGCGCTGACCGTGCTCGGCATCCTCATCGGCGTCAGCGCCGTGGTGATGGTCACGGCGCTCGCGAGCGGCGCGTCGGAGCTCGTCGTCGGTCAGATCGACAACTTCGGCTCGAACATGCTCTTCGTGAACCCGCAGCCTACGCAGACGAGCGGCGCGCGGGCGAAGGCGACCGGCCGCCTCACCGAGAACGACGGCAGGGCGATCGCGCGCGAGGCGGTGAGCGTCACGAAGGTCGCGCCGTTCATCTCGTCGTTCGGGCAGGTCGTCTTCGCCGACCAGAACGTGTCGACGACCCTCATCGGGACGACGATCGACTACTTCGAGATCCGCAAATTCAAGGTCTCGCGAGGGGACCTGTGGACGGAGTCGGACGAGCTCATCAAGTCGAAGGTGACGCTCCTCGGCGTCACCGTCGCGCAGAAGCTCTTCGGCAGCGAAGACCCGGTCGGCCGCACCGTCCGCATCGGGCGCTACCCGTTCAAGGTCATCGGCGTGCTCGCCCCGCGCGGCACGTCGCCGTTCGGCGAGGACCAGGACGATCGCATCATCATGCCGATCGGCGCCTTCCGCGGGCGCGTCATGTTCACCTCGCCTGGCCGAGCCGACATGCTCCTCGCGAGCTCGACGAGCGACGAGACGACGAACCGCGCGACGGAGCAGGTCACCTCCATCCTCCGCCAGCGCCACCACATCGCCGAGGATCGCGAGCCGGACTTCACCGTCAACACGCAGGCCGAGTTCCGCAAGACGACCGAAGGCATCACGACGGCGCTCTCGCTCCTTCTCCTCAGCGTCGCCGCCGTCAGCCTCCTCGTCGGCGGCATCGGCGTCATGAACATCATGCTCGTGTCCGTCGCCGAGCGCACGCGCGAGATCGGCATCCGCATGTCGATCGGCGCGCGCGGCCGCGACATCCTCACGCAGTTCCTCGTCGAGGCGGTCGTCCTGTCGATGATCGGCGGGATGCTGGGGATGATCGTGGGCGTGGGCACCGTGCTCGGCATCGGGCGCGCGCTCGACTGGCCCGTCACGCCGACCGGCCCCTCGATCGCGGTGGCGGTGCTCACGAGCGTCGTCATCGGCATCGTGTTCGGCTTCCTGCCCGCGCGCCGCGCCGCGGCCCTCGACCCGATCGACGCGCTGAGGGTCGAATGATCCGCGCCATCCTCATCGCCATCCGCGCCATCACGCGCAGCCCGCTGCGCGCGGGTCTCACCGTGCTCGGCATCCTCATCGGCGTCGCCGCCGTCGTCATCGTGACCGCGCTCGGCTCGGGCGCGCGCGACAACGTCGCCGGGCAAATTCAGTCGATCGGCTCGAACGTCGTCATCGTCTTCCCCGAGCGCGCGCAGGTCTCCGGCGCGCGCGGCGCGGCCGGGTCCAGCGGTCGCCTGACGGAGGACGACGGGCGCGCCATCGCGCGTGAGGCCGTGAGCATCTCCGCGGTGGCCCCTGCGCTGCGGGCACGCGCGCAGGTCGTCAGCGGCGACAAAAACGTCTCGACGAGCGTGGTCGGCTCGAACCTCTCCTTCTTCCCCGTCCGCAACTGGCAGGTCGTACGCGGCGAGAGGTGGACGGAGGCCGACGAGACGCTCAAGAGCAAGGTCTGCGTCATCGGCTCGACGGTGAAGAAGAAGCTCTTCGGCGACAAGGATCCGGTCGGCCTCAACGTGCGCATCGGGCGCTACCCGTTCAAGGTCATCGGCGTCCTCGAGACCAAGGGCGAGGCGCCGTTCGGCGGCGACCAGGACGACATGGTGCTCATGCCGCTCTCCAGCATGCGCGCGCGCGTGTTCCGCACGCCCCCGGGCTTCGCCGGCGTGCTCATGATGAGCGCCACCGCCGCCGAGACGACCGACCGCGCCGTAGCCCAAGTCGACTCGATCTTGCGTCAGCGCCACCGCATCGGTCAGGACATGGCGGCCGACTTCCGCATCCAGACGCAGAAAGACTTCCAGGAGATGCAGGCGGTCATCTACAACCTGCTGACCGTGCTGCTCGTCTTCATCGCGGGCATCAGCCTCGTCGTCGGCGGCATCGGGGTCATGAACATCATGCTGGTCTCGGTCACCGAGCGGACGCGCGAGATCGGCATCCGCATGGCGATCGGCGCGCGCGAGGAGGACATCCGCACGCAGTTCCTCGTCGAGGCCGTCGTGCTGGCGGTGCTCGGCGGCGTCGCCGGCGCGGTCATCGGCATCGGCACGATCGGCGCGCTCGCGAAGCTGCTCGAGTGGCCGATGGCGTTTTCGCCTGTCGCGCTCACCGTCGCCGTCGGCACGAGCGCGCTCACCGGCATCGCGTTCGGCTTCTTCCCGGCGCGGCGGGCGTCGCGCCTCGACCCGATCGAGGCGCTCCGCCACGAGTGAGCGGCGCGCGCGTGCTACCGTGGGCCATGCGCTACGTCGACCTCCCCGTGCTGAGCGGCGCCGAGCGGTTCGTCGGCCACCTCCGCCGCATGCGCGAGGATCGCATGGGCATGATGGAGCGCTTCGCCCACGAGGTCGTCCGAGCGTGCCGGATGGAGACGCCCGGGCGCAAGGCGCTCGTCGTGAACCACCCTGACGTGCTCCACGAGCTGCTCGTCGAGCGCGCGCGCGATTTCGAGAAGACGGAGATGATGCGCTTCGCCCTCTACCCGCTGGGCGGCGAGGGCCTCTTCTCGAGCAACGGCGACCTGTGGCGGCGGCAACGCAAGCTGATGGCGCCGCTGTTCCACACCGCGCAGCTCGCGCGCTACGCGGCGGACATGGTCGCGTGCGCGGACCGCGGCCAGGCCGGCTGGCGCGACGGCGAGACCATCTCGCTCGCGAAAGAGACGACGCGCATCACGATGAGCATCGCGGGCAAGACGCTCTTCGACGCCGACACGTTCACCGAGGCCGACGACCTCGGCGAGGCGCTCACGGTCGCCCTCGAGTGGACGGCGGCCAACGCGCCGAGCCCGCTCGCGATCGCCCACCTCCTGGCGCGGCGAGGGGTGCTCGAGCTGATGGCGCGCGTCCCGCAGGCACGCACGGGGCTGCTCGAGCGCGCCGCCGAGCGCCTGCAGGCGCCGCTCGTCCTCCCCGGCGCGCACGGTCGCCGCCTGCGCGCCGCCATCGCGACGCTCGACGCGCAGGTGCAGCGAATGATCGACACGCGCCGGGCCTCCGGCGGCAAGGACGATCTGCTCGCGCGCCTCCTCGACGCCAAGGACGAGGACGGCGCGAAGATGACCGACCGCCAGGTGCGCGACGAGATCCTCACGTTGTTCGTCGCCGGCCACGAGACGACGGCGACCGCGCTCGCGTGGGCGATTTACTGCCTCGCGAAGAACCCGGACATCCTCGCGGCGGTCGAGCGCGAGGTCGACGCGCTGCCCGGCGAGCCGACGTTCGAGGACGTTCCGCGCCTCCCGCTCACGCTGCGCGTCTTCAAGGAGGCGCTCCGCCTCTACCCGCCGGTGCCCATCTTCGCGCGGCAGGCGCGCGGCGACACCGAGCTGGACGGATGCGCGCTGCCGGACACCACCGTCGTCCTCGTCTGCCCTTGGGCGCTGCACCGGCGGCCGGACCTGTGGCCCGACGCCGAGCGCTTCGAGCCCGACCGCTTCTTGCCCGAGGCCGAGGCGCGCCGGCCGCGCTACTCGTGGCTGCCGTTCGGCGCGGGCCCGCGCACGTGCATCGGCGCCGCGTTCGCGACGATCGAGGGGCAGCTGGTCCTCGCGTCGCTCCTGCGCCACGCGCGCTTCGAGCCGCTCCTCGACGAAGTCCCGGAGGTGAGCGCGACGCTCCGGCCGCGCTCGGGCATGCCGATGCGGGTGCGGCTGCGTCAGCGGCAGAACCGCTTCCAGGCCTCCGGCAACGGTCCGCCGAGCAGCCGCTCCGCGCCCGTCTGATCGAGCAGAACGAAGGAGAGCTCGCCGGTGCACACGTCCGCGCCGCCCTGGACGATGCGCACGCCGGCGTGGACGATGCGGCTCGTCTCGCGCGTGATGCGGCCGCGCGCTTCGAGCTCCACGCCGATGCGCACGGGGCGCAGCAGCTTCACGTTCACCTGCGCGGTGAAGCCGAACTTGCCGAGGAGCCCGATGACCGCCCACGCGGCGACCTCGTCGGCGAGCGTCGTCACGAGGCCGCCGTGCATGATCCCCGGCGGCCCCTGGTACCGCTCGCTCGGCACGAAGCGGGTGACGACCTCGTCGCCCTCGCTCTCGAAGCGGAGCCGGAAGCCGATGGGGTGGTCCTGGCTGCACCCGAAGCAGGGCTGGCCGGGGCCGAACGTCGAGGGATCGAGGGCAGGCACCGGCGAAGCGTCTAGCGTGAAGCGGCGTCACGCGCACGCCCGTTCTTTTTCGCCTGTGCGGGGCTGACGCGCGGCGCGGTCAGTCGCTCCACACCTGGACGGCGTAGGTGCCTTTGCCGGCGCCGACGCTCACGACCACGACGGCGTTGTCGGCGTCCTTGAAGCAGAACGCGCCGTCCTCGAGGAGCACCGGGCTCGGATCGTCGGTGCTGTCCTCCGCGCCGATCTCGCCGGCGGAGTCCTTGAGGAGGAGGTCGAGGTCCGTGATCCCCGTGTCGGCGATCGCGTAGACGCGGTAGCACTTGCCGGCCTGCGCCTTCAGCTTGATCTGCTGCGGCGGGTTCTTGTCCGCTTGCGTCGCCTTCGTCGGCGCGCCAAGGGCCTTCATCTTCGTGGCGTCTGCGCAGCCCTTCGCGAGCTTCTGCACCTCGGCCAGCACGTCTTTCGACTTCGGCGTGAAGGTCGCGTGGCAGGCGGCCCACGCCGCGTCGTGCTTCTGCGTGATCTTCTTCGACGTGTACTTCGGGGCCGGCGGCGGCGGCGGGGTGTCCGTCGCGCCGCCCCCCTCGCTCGCGGCGACGCCCGCGTCGCTGACAGGCGCGCCGGCGTCCATCGCCGGAGGCTCCGGCGGGTCGGGTGGCGGCGGAACGTCGTGCACCGGAGGCTTCTTGGAGCCGCAGGCCACGAGGAGGAGTCCGAGGGCGAGGAGCGGGGAGCGACGCGTCATGCGCGCGAGATTAAGGTGGGCTTCTTGGCGGTTGCAAGCACAAGCGCCTCAATCGCCCGCGCGCCGCTCCGATCGTTCGCGCGCGAGCGTTTCGCAGGGGGGCGCGCCGGCGGGACAGGTTGCCGCCGCGCGCGGGTGGAAAACTTCACCGGACCGGGACGAAATCGACCGCGCGACCCCCGAAATCGCATTGACCGAGCCCGGCGGATCCATCACACCAATGCGCGTTGTTGGTGACAGTGGCCTACACAATCTCACCCGTGGTCGGTCGGGGAGGGACGGGTCGACGTCGCCGCTTGCACAGCTTGCTCCGCCTCGCGCGCTGAAACCAATTTACGCCCTCAAATCAATGATTTGTAGGGGAGGTCCCACTCCATGCTCAATCGCCGCCGCCTTCGTTCGTCGCTCCTGCCGCTCGTCATCCTCTCCGGTCTCTCGTTCGTCGCGTGCTCCTCGAAGGGGCACGACAGCACCGACTCGGCCGAGGACGACCTCTCGACCTGGCAGCCGGCGACGCAGGGCCGGCCCGCCTGGGCCACCTCGGCGCGCCTCCGTGATCACCTTGCCGACGACGCGCAGCTGAGCGTGCAGGTTCACCTGAAGCTCCGCAACGAGACGCAGGCCGACGCGGAGATCGCGGCGATCTCGAATCCGGACAGCCCGACGTTCGGCCAGTTCCTCTCGAACGAGCAGTTCGCGGCGAAGTACGCCCCGACGGCCGAGGACGTCGCGACCGTCCGCGCGCACCTCGAGAAGCACGGCCTCACGATCACGCACGTGCCGGGCAACAACATGTTCGTCTCCGCGAGCGGCACGCACGCGCAGATTCAGAAGGCCTTCGCGACGAAGCTCGCGAACTACGACGTCAACGGCGAGCTCCGCCACGCGCCGGTCGGCACGGCCCGCGTCCCCCGCGCCGTCGCCGCGAAGATCTCGAGCACGCTCGGCCTCGCCAAGTCGGCGACCTACGTGCCCCGCAGCGGCGTTTCGGTCGGCGGCATCTCGCGCGACAAGGTCCCGCAGCTGGTCAGCAAGACCCCGACCGCCGCCAGCGTGCAGGCGCGCTGCTCCGAGTGGTGGGGGCAGAACATGGACACGACCGACCCGAAGTTCGGCGACTACCCGGCCCAGGTGCCGTTCGTTCCGTGCGGCTATACCCCCGGCCAGCTTCGCGCGGCCTACGGCATGACCAAGGCCGTGCGAACCGGCAACGACGGCACCGGCGTCAAGGTCGCCATCGTCGACGCGTACCTCTCGCCGACGCTCCTCCAGGACGCGCAGACCTACGCGGCGCAGCACGACCCGGACTACCCGCTGCTCGACACGCAGTTCAGCGCGCAAATGGCGCCGGGCACCCCCCATACGCCGGACCCGGGTTGGTACGGCGAGGCGAGCCTCGACGTCGAGGCCGTCCACGCGATGGCGCCGGGCGCGACCATCGTCTACGTCGGCGCGCAGAGCCCGACGGACATCGACCTCGTCGCCGCGATCAACCTCATCGTCGAGAAGAACCTCGCGACGATCATCTCGAACTCGTACGGCTCGCCCGAGCAGCAGGGCAACGACTTCGTCGTCTGGAACGCGGCCGTCCGCCACGCGGCGCTCAAGGGCGTCGGCATCTACTTCGCGTCGGGTGACAGCGGAGACGAGACCGGCCGCCTCGGCGCGGTGTCCGCGGACTTCCCGGCGTCGCTCCCCGGCGTCACGGCGGTCGGCGGCACGTCGCTCGGCCTCGGCCAGCGCAACGAGCGCGTCTTCGAGGCCGGCTGGGAGACCACCGCGGCCTTCCTCACGCAGCCCCCGCCGCCGCCTGCGGACGCGGGCGCGACCGACGCCGGCTCGGCCGACGCCGGCGCGACCGACGCCGGGCCGCCCCCCGGCCCGTTCTGGGATCCGCCCGCGCCCGGCTTCTTCGCCTTCGGCGCCGGCGGCGGCACGAGCCTCGTGTACGACCAGCCGGCCTACCAGGTCGGCGTCGTCCCCGACGCGCTCGCGAACATTCCGGGCGCGCCCGCCCGCGTCGTCCCCGACGTCGCGATGCTCGCCGATCCGGACACCGGCTTCATCATCGGCCTGACGCAGAACGGCCGGTACCGCGAGAGCGCCACGGGCGGCACCAGCCTCGCGTGCCCGCTCTTCGCGGCCACGATGGCGCTGGCCGAGCAGAACGCCCACAAGGCGATCGGCTTCGCCAATCCGCGCCTCTACAAGAACCGCGCGAAGGCCTTCCGCGACATCGCGCCGCTCCCGCAGCCGCAGGCCGCGATCATCCCGTCCTCGCAGGGCAACATCATCGTGACGATCGACTTCCCGGGCCAGGCGATCCAGACGGCCGTGGGCTACGACAACGTCACCGGCCTCGGCGCGCCGGACGGCGAGAACTTCCTCAAGGTCATCAAGTGATGGGCGGCGCCTCCTCCTAGAGGAGACGCGGAAGACACGGCGGGCGGATCGGCGCGAGAGCTCCGGTCCGCTCGGCGTTTTGGGGTGGGAGGTTCGGGCGCGCGCGCCGTGCTATCCGTTGTGCGTGGCCGCGCGCGTGCTGAAGGTGGACGCGGTGCACCCCGAGGCCGGCGCGATCGCGGAGGCCGCGCGCGTGCTCCTGGCCGGCGGGCTCGTGGCCTTTCCGACCGAGACGGTCTACGGCCTCGGCGCGCGCGCGCTCGACGCGGCCGCCGTCGCGCGGGTGTTCGCGGCGAAGGGGCGGCCGCCAGGGCACCCTCTCATCGCGCACGTGGAGGGGGAGGGCGCCGCGCGCGAGCTCGCCGCGCGCTGGGACGCGCGCGCGTCGGCGTTCGCGCGCGCGTTTTGGCCGGGCCCGCTCACGCTCGTCGTGCCGCGCGGCGCGCGCGTGCCGGACGCGGTCACCGGCGGGGCGGACTCCGTCGCGATTCGCGCGCCCGCCCACCCGGTCGCGCTCGCGCTCCTCCGCGCGGTGGGCGGGCCGCTCGCCGCGCCGAGCGCGAACCGTTACCAAACGCTCTCGCCGACGACCGCGGCGCACGTCGTCAAGTCGCTCGGGGACGCGGTCGACCTCGTCCTCGACGGGGGCGCGTGCGCGGCGGGCATCGAGTCGACCGTCCTCGACGTGCGCGCCGCGCCGCCGCGCGTGCTTCGCCCCGGCGCCCTGGATCTCGCGCGCCTGCGCGCGGTCGACGCGAGCGTCGTCTACGAAGCGGGCGTCGTCGCCGAGGGGCCCGCGCACGCGTCGCCGGGGATGGACGCGCGCCACTACGCGCCACGCGCGCGCGTCGTCGTCGTGGACGGGAGGGCAGCGACGCTCGCGCGGGCCGCCGCGGAGGAGCGGTCCGGCGCGACGGCGGGCGTCGTCGTTCGCGGCGCGGCGCCCACGTCCGTCGAGGCGGCCGCGCTCGGCGCGCGCGTCCTCGCCCGCGCGCTGGCCGACGACCCCGAGCGCTACGGCCGCGAGCTCTTCGCGACGCTCCACGCGATGGACGACGCCGGCTGCAAGACCATCGTCGTCGAGGCGCCGCCTGTCGCGGAAGGGTGGTGGGCCGTGTCCGATCGCCTGCGTCGGGCGGGCGCGTGACCCCCCGCCGCGCCCGCGCCGGCGCAGCCCTCGGGCTCGTCCTCGTCGCCGCCGTCGCGTTCGTCTACGCGTGGTCGCTGCTCTTCTCGCATCCTGGCCAAATGGCCTCGGCCGACAGCCACTACCACTTCGCTCTCGCGCGGGAGATCTGGGCGGGCCGCCTCGTGCCCGACGTCGCGAGCGGCCTCCCGTGGACGGTGCTGCGCGACATGCCCGTCGACCACTACTGGGGCTACCACGTGCTCATCTCCCCGTTCGCGGCGTTCTCGTCGCCCGAGACAGGGATGAAGGCCGCCGCGTGCGTCATGTTCACGCTCGTCTTCGTGTCGCTGTACGCGCTGCTCGCGTCGCGCGGCGTCCCGTTCGCGTGGGCGTGGGCGCTTCTGCCGGCGATGTTCTCGACCCAAGACTGGCGCTACCTCCAGCTCCGCGGCGGGCAGCTCATGGTCCCGCTGCTGCTGCTCCTCCTCCACTTCGCGTTCTTCGAGCCGCGCCGCGCGCGCCGCCGCGTCGCGCTCGTCCTCATCGCGTTTCTCGGGATGCTCTCGTACCACGGCGCCGTCGTGCTGCTTCCGTTCCACATCGCCGGCGCCGGCGGCGTCGCCCTCTGGGCCCGCGCGCGCGGCGCGGTCTCGGAGCGCTCGCGCGAGCCGCTCTTCACCGCGGCCGGCATCGCCCTCGGGCTCACGGTGAACCCGTATATGGATGCGCGCGCTTCGACGTGGCGCTTCGCGGCGTACCACATCGTCAAGATGGGCGGCGATCCGGCGCACCTCTACGATGATCTCGAGATCTCGGAGTTCCGTGGCTTCCCGGCGGGCGTGCTCCTCGCGCACCCCGAGTGGATCGTCCTCCTCGCCGTCGTCCTCGCGGGCGCG
>JAYVXL010000733.1:0-12076 GCA_043785185.1 Myxococcales bacterium | reverse complement strand
GGTCGATGAGGACGTGGCTCACGGTGTAATCGAGGCCGACCATCGGGATGATGCCGAACCGCTTGGTCTCGAACAGCGCGTTGTCGAGGTAGCCGCGCGACGCGGCCGCCGCGTGCTGGATCGCGCCGCGGTCGTAGGCAGGCTGGTTCTGCAACGCCGCCGCCTTGTCCGCGTCGATCTCCTCCTGGTCCGGCACTTCGCTACCCTGCGCCGTCGGCAGCGCGAGGCCGAGCCCGAGCATGAGGCGCATCTGCGGGTTCAGGTGCATCGCGTACTCGCCCTCGAGCTCGAGGTTGCCGATGACGCCCGCCGAGCGCGAGCCCTGGCCCTCCGACGACCACCGGCCCGCCGTCAGCGGGAGGCGCAGGCCGAGGCCGACGCCCTTGGCCACCTCCGCCATGCCGCTGAAGATGAACGACTGCGTCGCGATCTTCGAGGGCTGGAGGCTCGCGTCCGGCACCGTGGCGAGCGTGCCCGGGAGCGAGGCCGACACGGTGTTCAGCTTTCCGAAGCCGAAGACCGCGTCGAGGCCGACCTGGAAGGTCGTCTCCGCTTCTTCGGCGTGCTCGGCGTGCTCGCCGTGCTCGCCTTCCCCGTGCTCGCTTTCCTTCTTGCCCTCGCTCTTGCCCTCGCTCTTGCCCTCGCCCTCGGTCTTGACCTCGGGGCCCTTCGCGTCGGCGCTGCCGGCGACGCCGCCGAGGCCGACGGAGCCGCCCGCCGTGACGCCTTCCTTCTTCTCCCCTTCCGCGTGCGCGCGCTGCGGTGCCGCGAGCGCGATGGCGGCGCAAGCGAGGGCGAGGACGTACTTGTTTGCGAGCTTCGTCATGTGGTGGTCTCCCGTGGTCCCCCCTGTTTCTCGCGCCCCGCGTCTACTGTAAAGGCGAAAGTGGGGCGGAAGGCCGCGCCGCGGCGTGGACCGGGTGCCTTCAGCGGTCTAGGCTCTGCCGCCATGCCCCGCGCGCACCTGCTCGTCGTCGACGACGAGCCCAGCATCCTCACGACCCTGCAGAAGGCGCTCTCGCTCGAGGGCTACGCCGTCGACGTCGCGGGCGGGATGAAGGTCGCCGAGGACAAGATCAAGAAGCGCTCGTATGATCTCTGCCTCTTCGACGTTCAGCTCCCCGACGGTGACGGCCTCGCCCTGCTCGAGACGCTGCGCGCGGCGAAGAACGACACGCCCGTCGTGATGATGAGCGGCCACGCGACGATCGACACCGCCGTGCGGGCGACGCGCCTGGGCGCGCTCAACTTCCTCGAGAAGCCGATCAACACCGACGCGCTGCTCATCACCATCGAGACGTCGCTCCGCCTCGAGCGCGCCGAGGCCGAAGCCAAGGCGCTGCGGGCGCAGGCGGGCACGACGGGCGAGCTCGTGGGCGAGAGCCTCGCGATCAAGAAGCTCATGGAGCAGATCGCCCGCGCCGCGAAGAGCCAGGCGGGCGTGCTCGTCACCGGCGAGCGCGGCACCGGCAAGGAGCTCGTCGCGCGCGCGATTCACCTCATGAGCCCGCGCGCGAAGGGCCCGCTCGAGAAGCTCAATTGCGCGGCGCTGCCGAGCGAGCTCATCGAGAGCGAGCTGTTCGGCCACGAGGCCGGCGCGTTCACCGGCGCGACGAAGCAGCGGCGCGGCAAGTTCGAGCGCGCCAGCGGCGGCACGCTCTTTTTGGACGAGGTCGGTGACATGCCGCTGCCGATGCAGGCCAAGCTCCTGCGCGTGCTGCAGGAGCGCGAGATCGAGCGCGTCGGCGGCAACGAGACGATCAAGATCGACGCGCGCGTCGTCGCGGCGACGAACCGCGATCTGGTCGCGGCGTGCGAGAAGGGTGATTTCCGCGCGGACTTGTACGATCGGCTCAACGTCGTGCCGCTCGCGATCCCGCCGCTCCGCGCGCGCCGCGAGGACATCCCACTGCTCACGCGCCACTTCCTCGACCTCGCCGCGCGCGCGAACGATCGGCGCGACATCCGCATCGATCAGGGCGGGATGGACGCCCTCGCGGCGTACAGCTTCCCGGGCAACGTGCGCGAGCTGCGGAACCTGGTGGAGCGCCTCGTCATCCTCACGCCCGACGACGTCATCCACGAGTCCGACGTCCGCAATTGCCTGCCGGGCGGCGCGTCCCCCAAGGCGACCGGCCTCTACCGACCCGGCGTCCCGTTCCGCGTGCTCGTCGAGGAGGCCGAGCGCATCATCCTCGCGGGCGCGCTCACCCACCACGCCGGCCAGATGGCGGCGACCGCGCGCGCGCTCGACCTCGAGCGGAGCCACCTCTACAAAAAGGCCCGCGCGCTCGGCCTCCGCAGCAGCGCCGTCGAGGGCAAATCGGATGGTGCGCTAGAACCGGTCGACGCAGCCGACGCCGACGACGACGCAACCGAGTGACGAACGGCCCTGGCGCGCTACACTGATGGGCTTACCCAAACGACGCGAGGGTCACGACATGAAGCTTCGGTTCCTCTTGGTGGGTCTTCCGCTCTCGCTGTCTGCCGGAGCGACTGTGATCTCGGCGTGCAGCGCGAAGCACGACGAGGCCGCGCCGCTCGACGTGCTGGAGGGCGGCGCGACGCCGTTCGACGCGAGCCACCCGCTGGGCGACGCGAACTTGACGAAGCCGCCGCGTACGACCCCGAGCGACGGCGGCACCACGAGCGACGCGCCGCCGCCGCCGCCGCCGCCCACGGCGAAAGACGGCGGCGGGACCGACGCCGACCGCCTCGGCGACTCCGACGTGCCGGACGCGCAGGTCGACGACGCCGGCACCGTGCGCTTCACGCCGCTCGACTCGGTCGACGGCTACTTCATGCCGACGAAGGGCGTCGACGTCGGCAGGTGCGTCGATCTCGGGTTCCCCGACCAGACCGGCATCTGCAAGACCAACTCGTCGACAGGGCAAGACTTCGTGGAGGGCTGCGTCGCGCCCGAGGCCTACATCCTCGACTGCCAGCGCTACGAGACGGCCGGCAAGATTCGGTCGATCTGCACGGACGACCACCAGACGAACGTCGGCTGCCACCTGCTCTTCAACATGGGCAAGGTCGACGCGTTCGAGCGCGGCCAGACCGCGCGCGCGCTCGACGAGAAGCACAACTGCCCGCCGTCGTGGGAAGGCTACGCGTACTGCGCCGGTGACTACGTCCGCATGTGCGTGAACGGCAAGGACTGGGCGCTCGACTGCAAAATCTACAATAACAGCACGTTCACCTATACGTGCGGCAACTCCACGCCGGACGCGAGCGTCGGCGACATCACCTGCTTGTAGAGGCCGCGACCCCTCGCGAGACCACTCGCGGCGGGTCGCGAGGCTCGCGAGCGCGCGCGGGTGGGACACCCGCGCACCAATCGCGTTTGCCCTGTTTTTCCGCCGCGGACGTTGGAACGGACGCTGCTAAGGATGTGCCTATGCGCTTCGCCCCCACGCTCCTCGCCGTCGCGACCGCCGCCGTCTTCGGCGGGTGCAGCGCGACGCCGCCCGACGGCGGCGGCGCGGCGGCGCAAGAGGGCGGGCCGCTCGCGCGCGCGGTCGCGGCGAGCGCGACGGCGAACGGAGTTCCGCGCGATCTGCTCGTCGCGATCGCGCAGACCGAGGGCGGCCTCGACATGCCGCGCGTGCGGGACGTCGCGCCGAACGCGGCCGTGCCGGCCGCGGGTCCCCTCCAGCTTCGTCACGGCAAGCTCGACACGCTCGCGCGCGGCGCGGCGCTCGTCGGCGCACCGGAGCTCGCGCTTCGTCGAGACGCGGACCTCGCGCTCGAGGCCGGCGCCCGCGTCGTCGCGGAGCTCGGCGCCGCCAGCGGCGCGCGCGCGGAGGACCTGGCGTCGTGGACCGCCGCGCTGCAAGAGCTCTCCGGCTACGCCGACGCGCCGCACCGCGACGCGTACGCGCGCCGTGTCCTCGCGCTCCTCGCGCGCGGCGGCACGTTCGACGGGCGCGACGGCGAGCGCGTCGTCCTCCCCGCGCACGAGATCCCGCCGTCGGCGTGGATGCGCGTGGACACGGGCCTGCACCTCGACGCGGCGCCCGCCGAGTATGGCCCCGCCGAGTGGTTCCCGACGAGCTGCACGAACAAGTGCACGCCCGGTCGCGCGGGAAGCCCCGTCGAGTTCATCGTCATCCACGACACCGAAGGCGGTTGGGACGCGAGCGTCGCGACGCTGCAGAACGATCCGAACAAGAGCGTTCAGTACATCGTCGGCGTCGACGGCCGCGTCGGCCAGTTCATCCACGAGTCCGACACCGCGTGGCACGCGGGCAACTTCTATTACAACGAGCGCTCGATCGGCATCGAGCACGTCGGCTACGCGACCAAGCCCTACGCGAACGCGCAATACGACGCGAGCGCCAAGCTCGTCGCCCACCTCACCGCGAAGTACGCCATCGCCCCCGACCGCGCGCACATCATCGGGCACGACCAGGTCCCGAACGGCACCGTCATCGCCCCCGACTCCGCGGCCTGCAGCGACGCGCCGCGCGCGTGCGAGAGCAGCAACCAGTGGGGCGGCTCGAACGAGCACCGCGACCCCGGCGTGTGGGAGTGGTGCACGTACATGGCGCGCTTCGGAGGGTCGTGCAAATGCGACGACGCGACCCCCACGCTCGCGTGCTCCGTCGACGGCACGCACGCGTTTCGTTGCGTGAACGGAAAAATCGAGCTCGACGCGTGCGCGGGCACATGTGTCCCTGGCAAAGCCGGCGGCGACGCGACGTGCACCGTGACGTCCCGGCCTGGGGGTGGTGACGCGGGCGGTGGTCCAGTCGTCGTGGGCCCGCTCCCGCCGCCCGCGCCGCTCCCCGACGCAGGCGCGAGCGCCGCGCCGCCCGAGGGCGCTGCGCCCGCCGCTCCTCCCTCGTCGTCCGACGACTCCGTCCGCGCCGACTGCCGCGCCGCACCCGGACGGACGGGCGGAGGCACGCCGGTCGTCGCCTTCGGGCTGCTCGCCTTCGCGGCCACGATCGCCCGCCGCCGGCGGCGCGCGCCCTGACGCCGGCGCGCCGGCGAAAGTTCGCGCCTTTCGTCGGGGTCCCGTGGCATCATCGGGATTCCCGGCGATGAGCGATCTCCCCCTCCGCTTCTTCGCGGCCACTGACGTGGGCCGCGTCCGTGATCACAACGAGGACAACTTCCTCGTCGACAAGAAGATCGGCCTCTTCATGGTGGCCGACGGCATGGGCGGGCACGCCGCGGGCGAAGTGGCGAGCGCCATCTGCGTTCGCACCGTGCACGAGGAGCTCAAGAAGGAGCGCGAGCTCATCGCCGACTACCTCGCCGGGTCGACCGGCGCGAAGAAGGTGACACCGAAGGACATCGTCGCGCTGCTCGAGCACGCGGTGCAGACGGCGTGCCTCAAGATCCACGACGAGGCGCAGGCCGACCAAAACAAGCGCGGCATGGGCACGACGCTGTCGGCCATTCTCGTGCTCGGCCACCAGGGGTTCATCGCGCACGTCGGCGACAGCCGCATCTACATGCAGCGCGCCGGGCGCATCCAGCAAGTGACCGAGGACCACACGGTCTTCAACGAGCTCATCAAGCGCGGCAAGCTGACGAAGGAGCAGATCGAGAAGGTCGGCCCCAAGGCGAACGCGATCACGCGCGCCGTCGGCGTCTACGAGCGCGTCGACGTGGACACGCTCGTCATCGAGGTGCTCGCCGGCGACGCGTTCATCCTCGCGAGCGACGGCCTCACCGGCTACCTCGACTCGCCGGAGGAGCTGCGCGAGCCGCTCGCGCTGGAGGGCGACGCGGTCGTCAAGAGGCTCATCGATCTGGCCAACGAGCGCGGCGGCAAGGACAACATCACCACCGTCGTCGTCCGCATCGGCAGCGAAGGCGCCGAGGACGAGGCGCGCGCGCAGAGGCTCGCCCTCAAGCGCGAGGTGCTGGCGAAGATGCCGCTGTTCGGGCGGCTCACCGAGCGCGAGCTGCTCCGCGTGATGCAGGCCGTCGAGGTGCGCGCGTACGAGCTGGACCAGATGGTCATCAAAGAGGGCGATCGCGGCGACGAGCTGTTCATCGTCCTGCAGGGCAAGGTCCGCGTCCTGCGCGGCGGCGAGGTGCTCACGCGCCTCGGCGTCGGCGAGCACTTCGGCGAGATGGCCCTCATTCGCAGCGTGCCGCGCTCGGCGACGGTGACGAGCGAGGGCAAGAGCGAGCTCATCGCGATCCGGCGCACCGAGTTCTTCGAGATCCTCCGCAAGGAGCACGAGATCGCGGTGAAGATGCTCTGGCAGTTCTTGGGCGTGCTCGCCGACCGGCTCGATCAGACGAGCGCGGACCTGCGCGTCGCGAAACAAGAGCTCGCGGCCGAGGACATCACCGAGGACTTGTACCCGGAGGTCGAGGTCACCTCTCCCTTCGGCCGCGCGCTCGAATGAGCGTGGCGCGACGCGCGACGGCCGCCGCCGCGCTCGCCACCCTCTTCGCGGCAGGATGTGACACCCGTCCGAGCGGCGGCGCAACGACCGCGACGCCGACGCCGGCGAGCGCGCCGCCGGCCGCGAGCGCGCCGCCGACCACGACCGCCGCGACTGCGAGCGCGCAATGCTGTCGGATCCTCGGCGTGACCGGCCAGGCCACGCTCTCTTCGCTCGACGGCGGCGGCATCTCTCGCCTCGGCCTCGGCGCGACGCCGGCGCCGCACGCGTGGGTCGCGCTGGAGGACGCGACGAAGCTCCAGACCAAGAACCCGCGGACCGGTCGCGAGCTCGCGTTCGACGGCCCGGGGCGCGTTCAGCCATGCAACCCGAGCGCGACGGGGGACGACGAGGAGGCGTGGGTGCAGCGCGGCCGCTTTGCGAGCGCGCCGGGCTCGGGCGAGGCCCCAGGGCAAGAGCAGTGGGTCGTGACACCCCTCGGCGTCGTGAGGTACGCGGCCGCCACCGCGCAGGTGCGCGTCGACGCGGATGTGTCGGTGCGCGTGGCGCAGGGTGCCGCGTGGCTATGGGTCGCGGCGGACGCACGACGACGCGCGGATGCCGCCGTCGACGCGGACGGGTGGACGCGCCTCGGCGCGGAGAGCGCCGAGCAGATCGTGCCCGCGGGCACTGGCGCGCCGAACCTCGCCGCCGCCGCGAGCAGCGCCCTCGCCGAATGCAAGACCGCCGCGCGCGACGCGTGGAGTCTCGCGCACGCCCTCGCGGAGAAGGCCGGCGGCCCGCTCGGTGAGCTGCCGGTGCAGCACGTCGTCGCGCGACGCCGGGCGCGCGCGGCGTGCGCCGTCGCGGGGCTCCGCGCGGCGGCGTTGGACGGCCCGGAGCGCACCCGCCTTACCGTCGCCGTGAGAGTCGCGGACTTCACCTGGAGCGCCCTCCCGTCTGCGTCGGCGGACGCCGCGCCGCCCGCGCCGCCGCCTCCCGCAGCATCCAAATGAGGCTCCGCGCCGCGCTCGCCAGGGCCGCGGAACATGTGTTAGCGTCCGCAGAGATGCGGTTCGTCCGTCGCCCAAACGGGAGGGTTCTGATGGCCCTCGCGCTGCTGTCGGCGCTGAAGCCCGGCATCGCCCGCGCGGACGAGCCGGTCGGCGCCCGCGAGCCGCGCCTCATGAGCGAGACGGCGGAGGTGAGCAGCGTCGTCGACGCGTTCGACAAGGACGACCCGTTCGACCTCCACCTGACGCTCGGCTTCCGCCAGTCGTGGAAGCACTCGAACATCCGCCGCGAGTCGTCGCTCTTCCAGCCCGGCCTCTCGACCGGCGGTTTCGTCGCCCGCACCGAGAATGTCGCGGAGTATAGCCAGTCGACGAGCACGCTCGATTTCGGCGCGGACATCGGCATCTTCCAAGACCTGGGGCTGATCCTCCGCGTCCCGTTCATCCTGAGCGACACGCGGCAGCTCGACGATCTCGACGGCGCCGCGAAGAACACGCAGCGCCTCGCCGATCCGGTGAACGGCGCGCCGCTCTTCACCGTGCCGTTCAAGAGCCCGTCGCGGAGCGGCGTCGACTTCTTCTCGGTCGGCATCGACTACGCGATCCTGAACCAGCAGCGCGACTTCACCAAGCCCACGTGGGTCGTCGGCGTCGAGGGCCGCTTCGCGGTCGGCGCGCGCCTGCACGCGTGCAACGACGCGGCCCCCGGCGGCGTGAAGTGCCCGGACCCTGCGCACCCGGGCGTCGATCGCGACCCCGGCATCAGCCGCGGCATGAACGGCATCGCCGCGCAGACGGTCTTCTCGCGCCGCTACGGTTACGTCGAGCCGTACTCGGGCTTCCGCTTCCTCGCGGAGTTTCCGCAGAGCAACAGCGATTTTGGCGCGACGAACGATTTCAAAGGCTCGCTCGTGAACCACCCGCCGCTCCAGGGCACGTTCATGATGGGGCTCGAGGTCATCCCGTGGGAGCACCGCGAGCAGTTCCAGCGTCTGCTCGCCGACTTCCGCTTCTCCGGCACGTACGTCTCGCCCGGCCGCGAGTACACCGAGCTCTTCGACGCGCTCGGCTCGTCGCAGGCGCCGTCGCTCAGGAACGGCGTCTACAGCGCCTACACGAACAACCCCGCGCCGACGGGGCCGAGGAGCATCGTCGATCCGACCTCGCAGCAGGTCTTCTTCACGGGCATCACCGATCAGCAGGCGTACGGCAGCTTCCGCGCTTCGGGTGAAGTGACGTGGCAGGCCGGCGAGTACGTGAAGTTCGCGGCGGGCCTGGGGCTCACGTACAACCAATCGCACCTCATCACGTCCGCCGACGCGTGCAACCCGGACTTCAAGGGCGACTCCGGCGCGGCGGGTCCGTGCCACCAAGCGGTGGCCGGCGGGCAGACGTCGCAGCCGGTGACGGGCATCCCGAACCCCAACCACCGCGACGTCGTCGATCTCCCGGGCCACCGCTTCTCCGCCGACGACACGACGATCGTGGACCTCTGGGTCCGCGGCGTGGTCATGTTCTGAGAGTGCTAGGCTTGCCGGAATGGTTCGGCGGGCTCTCGCGATCTTCGGCGCGCTGACGCTCCTCGCGTCGGCCGCGTCCGAGGCGCGCGCCGCAGACGCGACCGGACCGATCGTCGTCTGGCCGACGGTGACCCCCGCCGGCGACGACGCGAGCCCCACCCCGCTCCACCGCCCGAAGGAGCCTCAGCTCGCCGCGCGGGCGCAGGAGCTCGACGCGACGATCCGCGACGCGGTGCAGGACCTGGGCTTCGTCCTCGACGTCGCCGACGCGGGGCCGGCGCCGGGGCACATGCGCGATCTCGATCTGCTCGAGCGCGCGGCCTCGAGCGGGCCGCGCCAGAGCAAGGAGCGCAAGCCGGGCGCGCCAGGGTCGCCGGGCACGTGGGTCGTGAGCGCCCGCCTCGAGCGGCAGACGGGCGGCGACGAGTACCTCGTCCGCATCGTCGTCGTCCCGCCGAACGGGCGGCAGCTGCTCGTGCGCGTCGAATCGGTAAAGGCGACGGACATCGCGGTGCGCGGCCTCGTCATGCTGCGCGATCTCTTGTCGCCGCAAGCCGCCGCGCAGGCGGAGGCCAGCGAGGTCGCCCGCGAGGGGATCGATCGCACCGCCGACCTCGGCATCATGAGCCCGTTGCGCTCGCCGGGGCGCGCCGTGCTGGCCGTGAACGCGGGCCTCTTCGGCGCGTACGTCGCCTACAGCGTGCAGCGCGCGAGCGGCAGCGACGACCCGCGCGTCCTCTACCCGCTGCTCGCGCTCGGCACCGGCGTGGGCATCGGCGGCGCGCTGCTCGTCGCCGACGAGTGGGACGTGTCCACCGGCGGCGCGTGGTTCCTCTCCGCCGGCGCGTGGTGGAGCGCGGGCGCCGGCGTCCTCATCGCGAACGGGCGACACGTGCAACCGCTCGCCGATCGCTACGCGTGGGGCATCGGCGGCGGCCTCGCCGGCCTCGGCCTCGCGACGTTCGCGCTCACGCGCGACAAGATGGACGAGGGCGACGCCGTCATCGCGCACTCCGGCGGCGCGCTCGGCTTGTTCCTGGGCGGCCTCGGCGAGCTCGCGTACCGCGGCACTGTCGACGGCACGCCGTACACCGGCGGCGGCTACGGCGCGGCGATCGGGCTGCTCGGCGCCGGCACGCTGGCGACGTTCGTGACCGCGTCCCCCTCGCGCGTCCTGCTCGTCGATCTGGGCGTCGGCCTCGGCGGCCTCGCGGGCGCCGCCGCCGGCAGCCCGCTCGTCTTCGGTCACCCGACCGAGGCCGACAACCGCGGGTTCATCGCGGCCGTGCTCGGTGGCTCCCTCCTCGGCGGCGGGCTCACGTGGTTCATCACGCGCGGCGCAGCGCCGCCGCCGACGCCGGCGCCTAGTAGCCCACAGGCATGGAGCCTGACGCCCACCGGCGGCGTCATTGGCGCGAGCGCGACGCCGACGGGCCACGTGCCGGCGTACGGCCTCGGGGCGATCGGGCGTTTCTGAGCGCCCTCACACCAGCTGCGCTCGAACGAACGGGACGAGCTGCTCGTTCACCGCGACCGGCTGCTCGATCGCGCTCATGTGCCCGGCGCCGGCGAGGACGACGAGCTTCGCGCCGGGAATGCCGCGCGCGATCGCCTCGCTCTTGGCGAGCGGCGACATCCGATCTTTGCTGCCGCACAGGACGAGGGTGGGCGCGCGCACGCGACCGAGCTTGCCGTCCACGGCCGTTCGCTTGACGAACACCGCGAGCATCGCGCGCGCGAGCCCGTCGCGCTCGAAGCCGGCCATCGCCCGCATGTAGCTGCGCGCGCTCGGGCCCTCCGCCTCGATGTACGCACGCGAGAACATGAGCGGCAGGACGTCGCGCTCGACGACCGCGGGAGGGAATCCGAAGCGGCGCATGAACGCGATCGCGAGGCGATAGCGCACCCGCTGGCGCGCCGGCGCGGCGTCGGCGAGCGCGTCGAGGAGGGCGAGCGCCTTGACCTTTTCGGGGTGCTGGAGCGCCATCCGCATCGCGACCATGCCGCCCCACGACAGGCCGACGAGCACCGCGCGCTCGACGCGGAGCTCCGCGTAGACGTCGAGCAGCGCGTCGGCCTGGTCTTCGAGCGAGAAGCGCGGCGGCGCCTCGCTGCGCCCGTGCCCCGGACCGTCGACGACGACGACGCGGCCGAGCGCGGAGAGCGCCTCGACCTGGCCCTTCCACATCCGACCGTCGAAGAGGAGCGCGTGGAGGAGCAGGATCGCGGGATCGCCCGGCCGCTTCGACGCGCCGCGCTCCTCGTAGAACCAACGCCCGAGGCGCGTCCTCACGTACGACATGGCGCGGTAGCCTAGCGCTTCTGCGGCGGGCGCGTCGCCGTCATGTGCGGCTGGGACACGCCCGGGTCGTCCAGCGCGGCGACTTCCTTCTTTACGTCGTCCAGAGTCAGCTGCGCCGCCCGAGCGCGACCTCGGTCTAGGAGGCCGCGACCGGGGAAGATACGCTCGCGGGGGTCGGCGATGCGAGGAATGATCTACGCGGTTTCACCCGAAGGGGTGATCGGTCTGGACGGCAAGATCCCCTGGAATCACCCGGGCGACATGGGGCGGTTCCTGCGCGTGACGCTCGGCACCACCGTCATCATGGGACGCGGGACGTTCGAGGAGCGAGGACGCGCGCTCCCGGGTCGCCGCAACATCGTCGTGACGAGCCGCCCGCTCGACGCGCCGGACGTGGAGACTGCGCGCAGCGTCGACCTTGCCCTCGCGCTCGCCGGCGACGCCGAGGTGTGGTTCATCGGCGGCGCCGGCATTTACGCCGAGGCCGCGCGCGTCGCCGACGTCATCGACGTCACCTACGTCCCCGATCACGTCGAAGATCCGCGCGCCGTGAAGGCGCCGCCGATCGACGAGCGCCTCTTCTCGCCGGGCCCGCTCCTCCCGCACGAGAACGAGCCCAGCCTGCAGCGACGCGTCTACACCCGCGTCCGCGCCGGCGCCGCGGCTATTGGCAAACGGAGCTGAGCCTCGACTTGTCGCACGTGTTGCCGCACGCGGAGTAGCAGGCGCAGTACGTGTCGACGCACTTCTGGCACGCCACCTTGTCGGACGCGGCGGCGGCTTTGCTCGTGCAGTCCGTGTACGTGCTCGTGCAGGCCTGCTCCTCGGACGACGAGCACGTCTTGGCAGAGCTGCTGCTGCACGCGACTTCGTTCGCGGTCAGCAGGA
>JAYVXL010000732.1:0-3787 GCA_043785185.1 Myxococcales bacterium | reverse complement strand
GGTCGCCGACGATTTGCATGAGGCCGACCATGTTCCCCGCGCCGGACATGTCGTGCTTCATCTCGCCCATGCCCTGCGCGGGCTTGATGCTGATGCCGCCCGAATCGAACGTGACGCCCTTTCCGACGAAGACGAGGCGCTTGACGGCCTTCTTCTCGGGGTTCGCAGGCACATACGACAGGTGCACGAAGCGCGGCTCGTTCTTGCTTCCCTGGCCGACGGCTTGGATGAGCAGCATGCCGCGCTTTTGAATCTCCTTGAAGTCGAAGACCTGGACCTTGACGTTGTGCTCCTTGGCGACCGTCTGCGCGGCGGCGGCGAGCGCGGCCGGCGTGAGGTGGTTCGGCGGCTCATTCGACAGATCGCGCGACGTGTTCACGCCGGCGGCGACCTTCTGGCCGGTCTCGAGGTCGTGCTTCGCCGTCGCGGCCGGCTTGTCTTTGAGGACGAGCGTGACCTTGCCCAGCTCCGCCTTCGGCTTGCGATCGCCCGTCATGTACTTGGTGAAGCGGTACGCGCCGAGCTCGAGCCCCTCGGCGATCTCGCGCAGGCGCCCCTCGAGGCCGGCGGGGAGGCCGACGACGAGCGACTTGGCCTTCTCCCCGTTGGCCGCGCGCGACGCCTTCGCGCCGAACGCGCGAGCGTCCGCGCGGGTGAAGGACTTCTCATCGCCGAGGCCGAGTAAGACGAGCCGCTGCGCCGGCAGCTTGCCGAGCGTCGCGAGCGAGAGCGACTGGTCCTTCTTCCCCTTGAAGGCCTCCTTCGCGATCATCTTCGCGAGCGCGCCCCCGAGCGCGCGATCGAGGTCGGCGACATCGGCGAGGCGGCTCTTCTTGGAGGCGGTCAGCGTCCACACGCCGACGACGATGACGTCGCCGGCTGTTTTCGCAGTCACGGCGGCGCGAGCGGAGAGTTGGAGGGGCATCGGGCGTTTATATGCCAGAGCCTAAGGCGCGAACACAAGGAGTTCTGGCGCCGCGTCAGCCCACGAGGCGCTCGCCGTGGCCGATCGAGAGCGGACCGCCGAGCTGCGCGTCCGGCGAGGTGAAGAACGTCCGCGTCGGGATGCCGTCGACCACGAGCGCGATCGTGCACGGCTCCCTTTCCGATCCCGCGTGGACCCAAATGACCTTGCACGGGAGCGCGTACTCGACGCCGCTCACCGCGTCGGTCGCGCGGAGGATGACCGGCGACGCCTCGCTTCCTGGCGCGGCGATCGCGGTGCCGCTGGCGACGAGGATCGCCCCCGCGCTGAGGCCTCGGATTTCGACGCGGCGCATGCCGCCCTCGCCAATGAGCTGGGCGGGCAGCGTGCCTCGCACCGCGCGAACGGGGCCTCTCAGCGGGAGCACGAACTCCCCCTGCACGAGCTGCATCAGCGACAAGAGCTCAACCTGCTCGCGCGCCGCGAGCGGCTGCCCGAGCGTGGCGTGGCGCGCCTTCAGCTCCCAAAACCGAACCAGGAAGTCGAGCTTCTCGATCACGGCATCACCTCGCGCAGCGAAGTTCTGCACCTTGCGTTCCATGGCGGTTGGACGTCTCTGCAGCGGGAAGGATCTCACGCTGTCCCGTCGTTTCCGGGGTTTCGTGGGCATTTGAGCGCAAACTCGACCGTAACTGGGCTTGGTGCTCGGACGCACGCAAGGGCGCGGACGCCATGCCACCGCGGCTTCGCAGCGGAGCGTCGAACGCGTGGCATCGCCGCCCGCAGCCCGCACCCGCCCGCACGTGCGCGTACGCCCCCTCTGGACGGAAGGTGCCCCACCTGGAAGGTCGGCGATCCTTCCGCTCCACTGGCGCGGGACGCGCACCTTGTGAGAACCTTCTGCTCGTGATGACGCCGCGCTCCTCGGTCTGCATGCTTCACGTTCTCGCGCTCGCGACCGCGCTCGCGACCGCTTCGTGCGGCGAGCCGAAGGTGAGCACGGTCGCGGGTTCGCGCGAGTACGTCGGCAGCGACTACCCGCAGGTGCTCAAGCGATGGACGCGGTCGCAGAGCCTCATCGCGCCGAGCGAGCTCGACGATCTGCTCAGCGTGACGGCGACGTACGAGTCGTGGGACTTCCGCTGGGCGTACGTCGTCCGCTACGCGCAGGACTACCGGCTCACCGTGGAGCAGCGGCGCACGCTCCTCGACAAGACGCTCGCGGAGACGCGCGACGTGCATCAGTTCTACGTGGCGCTCTACGGCTCGAACCGCCGGTGGACGGATCTGACGAAGGCCAACAGCGCGTGGATCGTGCGCCTCATCGACGATCAGGGCGACGAGTCGGCGCCGGCGACGATCGAGCTCATTCAGAAGCCCGGCGCGCTCGAGCGCACGTACTTCCCGTACACGACGGTGTGGCGTCAGGCGTTCCGCATCCGCTTCCCGCGCCTCCTGCCGGACGGACGGCCGTCGATCGCGCCCGACGCGAAGTGGCTCGGCCTGCGCTTCGCGGGCTCGGAAGGGAACGAGGAGCTGCGCTGGGACATCGACGCGCCGGCGCCCGCGCCGCCCAGCAACGCGACCGCCGAGGCGCCGCGCTGAGCTTCAGCGGCGCGGGGGGTTCGCGGCTCACATGCCCGCGAAGAGCTCGAGGAGCGGCGGGCACGTGACGAGCAGCTCCTGCGCGATCGCGCGGGAGGCCCACATCGTGAGCGCGCCGCCCTTGCCGGCGCGCGCGGTGAGCGGCGCTTTGTTTCCGCCGAGGATGCCCTCGGCGAAGAGGAAGTCACCGGAGCCGAGCGTCTCCTTCACGACGTCGCCATCGCAGAGCTCGATGCCACCGACGCCGACGATGACGAGACCAGGCAGCGCCTTGCCCTTCTCGACGATGATCTCGCCCGGCGCGAGGACGCGGAGGTCGAGCCGATCGGTCACCTGATCGCGGAGCGCGCGATCGAGGCGCTCGCCAAGCGGGCCGACCGTCACGCCGGCGAGCGCTTGCGATCGATTCGCGGCGCGGCGCAGATCCTCCTCGACCCACGGGCACGACTTGAACGCGGAGGCGACGGCGTCCTCGCGCCACACCGCGACGCTCGCCGTGTCCGACGCGCAAATGAGTCGGAGCGCGAGGTAGTCCTCGATCGAGCCGCGGCTGCGGAGCACGCTGCCGGCGACGAAGCGCACCGCGGGCGCGTCGACCATGGTGGCCGTCGCGTCGACCTCGCCCTCGATGACGTACGCGAGGGCCCATTGGTTGACCTCCTCGTCCTTCGCGAGGTCGCTCACCTTGGCGGCGAGCGCGAAGGCCCCGCGCGCGTCGTCCGGGAGATCGGCGAACGCCTCGACCGTCGTGAGGTCGACGCCCGCGACCGGCTCGAAGTTCGTGCTCGGCACCGGGCGCGTCGACGCGGGCCGAACGGACGGCGGCGGCGGCGGCGCGGCGGGAGGCGCCGCCGGTGCGGAAGGCGCCGGCGCGGCGGGAGGCGCCGGCGGTGCGGCAGGCTCGGGCTGCTTGGCCTTTAGTGCGCGCGGCGGCAGGGGCGGCTTGGCCGGCCTCTTCGGCGGGAGCGGCGGCGCGGCGCGCGGGGCGGCGGGCGGCTTCGGCGCGACGACCTCGAACGACGAGATCTCCGGCGCGGAGACCGGCGCGACCGGCTCGAGCGAGGCGGGGCGCTGGGTGACCACCTCCGTCCCGCGCGGGCGGGTCGTCGGATCGGCCGAGACGGGGAACCCCGACGGGCTCAGCAGGACGTGGCGCGCGCTCGTCGTCACCTCGTCTTCCTCGTAGAGCTTCGGCGGCGGCGGCGGCGGCGGCGACGACTTGCGATGCGCGCCTCCGGGGATCGGAATCGACGCGCT
>JAYVXL010000731.1:0-3795 GCA_043785185.1 Myxococcales bacterium | reverse complement strand
CGATCTCTTCAACACCCACCTCTCGCTGCCGTCGACGATGTCGCGCGAGTTCTGGCTGCGCGAGCGGCGGCTCGGCTACGGACCGAACCAGCTCGCTGAAGCCAAAAACCTCGTCGACTTCGCGCTGCGCGAGAAGGCCAGCGACGCGTTCGTCATCGTCGGCGACTTCAACGCGCTGCCTGGCTCGCCGGTGTACCGCTACCTCACGGGCGAAGCGAAGCTCACCGATCCGTTCGCGCGCCTCCACCACATGAACGAAGAGGAGCTCCGCCACTGGCCGACCGCCGGCTTCTTGCGGCTGCGAATGCACCTCGATCACGTCTTCATAGGGCCGGGCGTTCGGTGGCTCGACTTCGACGGGAGCGCGCCGTTCGGCGACGAGGGGAGCCCGTTCCATCGGCTGAGCGACCACGTCCCGCTCATCGGGCGCTTCGCCGGGTGAGCGGGTCCCGCGAGCCGAGCGGGGGCGGCCCCCTCCAATGCCCCGCGCGAGGCCCGCGCGTCGTACCGACGGGCCCGCAGGGGGCGGAGGTCGGCGTGTCTTCGCCTCAGTCCTGGTGGCAGCCGGTACAGGAGAAGGGCGCCTCGAACATGATTCGCCGCTCCTTTTCGCCCCTCGGCGGCGCACGGAACACGGCGACGTTCTCGCTCGCCTGAACGATGCGCCGCTCGAGCACATCGCGGTAAGCCCAGGTCGCGAAGCTCTTGTTCAGCCTCGCCTGCGCGTAGACGCGCCGCGCCGTCGCCGGGTTGCCGGACTTGACGATCATGTCGCCCATGTTGAGAAAGAATCCCTCGAGGTTGTGGGGGGCGATCCACGAGTTCCAGCACGCGCGCTTCCACCCCTCCCGCGTCTCCAGCGGCATGAACCGCGAAAAGTCGGCGGTGGTACGGTCGACGCTCGCGTCGACGCACACGTCGAGGTTCTCCCACTGGTCGTTCACTGCGGCGCGGAAGCGGTCGGAGTCCCACGGGAGGGCGCTCATCACGTAGCCGCGCGTAAAGAGGTTGAACTCCGGCCACGCGCTCACGGCGTCGTTCATGCGGAAGTAGCCAGCGCGGGTGAGCTTCTCGTCGTGGTGAATCGAGCCCTCCCCCATCTCCATGCCGGCGAGGAATCCGCCAAAGCGCGGATCGCCGGTGAGCTTCACCGCTTCGTCGAAGTAGCGCCGCGCCAGGGCCATGTCGTCGGTGATCGTCGCCGGCACCTCCGCCATCCGCGCTCTCTCCCCGAGGCGCCAGACGTGGAGGAAGCCGATGCGCGCCGCGGTGCGCCCATCCTCAGGGTGCTGGAGGTAGACGGCCTGCATCTTCTCCAGAACCGCGCCGATGTCCTCGTAGCGGCCGCCGTGGAGCGCCGTCCAGAACGCGGCCTCTGCATTGCGCGCGGCGGGGGAGTCGTCCTTCGCCAGCTTTTTTGCGGGCGCCGTCGCGATCGCGATCGACGCGCAGCCTTGCGTAACGAGGGCGCCGACGGCGAGGGAGATGGTGAGCAAGAAGGTGACGAACACATTGCGATTCATGGGGCCTCCAATGTAGGCACCATCAACATAGCGCAAATGTAGTCGATGACTAGATCAAACTAGTCGATGCCTAGATCCATCTAAACACTGCCTATATGGCGACGATGACTTACGATGGTGGTCGTCGATGGCATCAAGCTCTACCCCTCGCCCCTACCACCACGGCGATCTCCGGAAGGCGCTCCTCGTCGAAGGCGCGCGCCTCATCGAGACGAGCGGCGTGCCATCGCTAACGTTGCGCGAGCTCGCGCGTCGGTTAGGGGTGTCCCACGCCGCTCCGCTGAACCACTTCGCCGACAAGAATGCGCTCCTCGCCGAGCTCGCCGCCGAGGGGTTCGACGAGCTCGCCGAGGCGCTCGCTCGGGCGATGCGCGTCTTCCCCAAGCCCGCGCGTCTCACGGAGACGGGCCGCGCGTACGTCGACTTCGCGCTGCGGCGTCCCGGGCACTTTCGGGTCATGTTCGGGCACGGCGCGTCGCGCGCGCCGACGCCGCGTCTCAGCGAGGCCGGGGGACGCGCGTTCGATGTCCTCACCGCCGCGGTGGCAGAGGCGCTCGGGCCGGTGCGCGGGCGCTCGAAGGAGCGCGTAGCGGCTGCGGCATTTCTCGCGTGGTCGACGGTCCACGGCGCGGCGACGCTGGTGCTCGAGGCCCCGCTCCCTCCCGAGCTCGGGTGCAATCCCGCCGCCGCGCGGGCGCTCGCCGACCACGCGACCGTCGCTGTGGCAAAGGCGATCCGCGGTCGCTGAGCCTTGGCGGGACCCGGGGTCGACCTGACGCGAACGACGGCGCGCTCAGCCCGTCTTCTTCACGTGGTCGACGAGCCGCCGCAGGCCCTCCTCGACGCCGACCTCCGGCGCGTAGCCGAGCATCGTCCGCGCGAGCGCGATGTCGGCGAGCGAGTCCTTGATGTCGCCCGCGCGGGGGGCGGCCAGCGTCGGCGTCAAATCCCGACCGACGATACGGCCCAGCATCGCGAGCAGCTCGAGGAGCGTCGTCCTCTGCCCGCACCCGACGTTGAACGCGAGGCCGCTCACGCCCGGCATGGTGGCGGCGCGGAGGTTCGCGTCGACGACGTTGTCGACGTACACGAAGTCGCGCGACTGCTTCCCGTCGCCGAACACCGTCACCGGCTTGCCCTCGAGCGCGCGCGACACGAACACGCTGATGACGCCGGAGTACGGCGACTTTGGATCTTGCCGCGGGCCGAACACGTTGAAGTACCGGAGCGACACCGTCTCGACGGCGAAGAGCTTCGCCCAGGTTTGGAGGTACATCTCGCCGGTGATCTTCTCGACGCCGTAGGGCGAGATCGGCAGCGGGCGCATCGACTCCTTCTTCGGGAGCTCGGGGTCCTCGCCGTAGACGGCGGCCGAGCACGCGAAGACGACGCGCCTGACCGCGTTCTTCTTCGCGGCGAGGAGCACGTTGAGCGTGCCTTGGATGTTCACGTCGTGCGTCTCTTGCGGGTGCTCGACGGAGTACGGCACGCTGACGATGGCGGCCTCGTGGAACACCACCTGGCATCCGGCCATGCGGTAGTCGAGCTGCGGGGCGTCGCGCACGTCGCCTTCGATCACGGCGACTGACTTGTGGCCTTCGAGGTGCGCGATGTTCTCGCGCCGGCCGCTCGAGAAGTTGTCGTAGACGACGACCTCGTGCCCCTCGCGCAGCAGACGGTCGACGATGTGCGACCCGATGAACCCGGCGCCGCCGGTGACGAGAGCCTTCATGGCGCCCATTCTACACGGGCGCGCGCCGGCTCAAGCTTCGGCGTGGTGGTCGCGCTCTTCCATCGCGCGCGCGTACGCGGGTGTCTTCTTGAAGGCCTCGAGCGCGTGCTGGGCGCGCGAGCGGAGCAGCGAGCGCGGGTCGTCGAGCAAACGCACGAGGGCGGCGATGACGCGCTCGTCCTTCGGCGGATCGCTGGCGATGACCTGGCGCACGTGGTGGTTCGGGCTCGACAGGCCCTCGATGAGGCACGCGGCGGCCTCCGGGGTCGTGAAGCTGCCGAGCGCGCGCGCGAACCAGCGCAGGTGGTACGGCGGGTCGTCGTACTCGTACGTCGAGGTGACGGGCTCGTCGAAGACCGCGCGCGTCGCCGCCGCGAGGACGGGCACGCTCGCCGGGTCGCCGCGCTTGGCGAGGCGCTGCGCGACGTTGTAGCGAAAGACGCCCCACGGATCGAGCGCCGCCTCGTGCAGCGCCGCCAAGCCGCCCGCGCGCTCGCGCGCGTCGAGGCCGAACGAGAAATACAGGCGCGCCTCCGGCGC
>JAYVXL010000730.1:0-3801 GCA_043785185.1 Myxococcales bacterium | reverse complement strand
CTCTTCGCGACGCTCGGCGGCGGCGTCTCGAGCGGCCTCGTTCAGTCGCTCGTCGAGCGCGTCACCGGCGCCGGCGGCGACGACATGGAGGCCTTCGGAGCCACGGTCCTCGCCCCCGTCTTCGAGGAGGGCTTCAAGGGTCTCGGCGTCGCCATCCTCGCGGCCATCAGCGCGATGGGCCTGAAGGAGCTCGACGGCCCGCTCGACGGCGCGATCTACGGCGGCGTCATCGGCCTCGGCTTCACGCTCACCGAGGACATCCTCTACGTGGCGAGCCAGTACGCGAACGAGGGGCTCGGCGGCTTCGTCGTCCTCCTCTTTCTCCGTACGGTGCTCCTCGGACTGTCGCACTGCACGTTCACGGCGATGACCGGCCTCGGCTTCGGCATCGCCGCCGAGTCGCGGAGCTGGACGGTCAAAATCCTCGCCCCGATCGTCGGCTACTTCGGCGCGATGCTCCTCCACGCGATGCACAACGGCCTGCCCACCTTCTTCGGCGAGGACGGGCTCGTCCTCATGGTGCTCATCTCGTGGGTCATCGATCTCCTCTATTTCGTCATCCTCGGCGTCCTCGTCATGCGCGATCGGGCGACCATCATCCGTGAGCTGTCGACGGAGATGGGCGGCCTCCTGCACCCGCGCGAGCTGCAGCTCGTGACGACGTACTTCGCCATCGGCCTCCGCAACTGGAGCGTCCTCCTCTCGAAGGGCTGGCGCGCGTTCCGCGTGCGTCGCAAAAAGCAGCTCGCGCTCGTCGAGCTCGCGTTCATCAAGAACCGCCGCCGTCGCGGCGAGGCCGGGCGCGATCTCGACATGAAGGAGGCGCGGCTCCGGCAGGAGATTTGGGCGGCGAACCAGGCGGGGATCTGGATCGGGAGCTGACGAGCGGCGCGCCTCAGCTCGTGCGCACGGGCAGCTCTAGGCTGGTCTAAGCCTGGTCTAAGCCTGGTCTAGCGCGGCTCGCGCCTCCACGCGGGCGCGCTCCTCCATCGCGAGATCTCGGGGTAGACTCTCCGGCCATGAACCACGTCCGTCTTGGCCGCACCGCTCTCAAGGTCAGCCGCCTCTGCCTCGGTACGATGAACTTCGGGCCGCAGACGTCGGAGGCCGACTCGTTCGCGATCATGGATCACGCGCTCGAGATCGGGATCAACTTCTTCGACACCGCCAACGTCTACGGATGGAAGAGAGGCGAGGGCTGGACGGAGCAGATCCTCGGCCGCTGGTTCGCGCAGGGCGGCGGCCGCCGCGAGAAGGTCGTCCTCGCCACGAAGGTCTACGGCACGATGAGCGATTGGCCGAACGGCAATCACCTGTCGGCGCTCCACATCCGCCGCGCGTGCGAAGAGTCGCTCACGCGCATGAAGACCGATCACATCGACCTCTACCAGATGCACCACGTCGACCGCGAGGCGCCGTGGGAAGAGGTCTGGCAGGCGATGGAGGTGCTCGTCCAGCAGGGGAAGATCACGTACGTGGGATCGTCGAATTTCGCGGGATGGCACATCGCGCAGGCGAACGAAGCGGCGAAGGCGCGGCACTTCATGGGGCTCGTGAGCGAGCAGAGCTTGTACAACCTCCTCGACCGCACGATCGAGCTCGAGGTCCTGCCGGCCTGCGAGCACTACGGCCTCGCCCTGATCCCGTGGAGCCCGCTCAAGGGCGGCGTCCTCGCGGGGCTCGCCAAGGCGAAGGAGGGGCGCCGCGCCGGCGATCTCGCGCAAAAGACGCTCGCCAAGCACCAGGCGGCGCTCGAGAAGTACGAGGCGTTCTGCAAGGAGCTCGGCCACCCGCCGGCGGACGTGTCGCTCGCGTGGGTCTTGGCGAACCCCGTCGTGACGGCGCCAATCGTCGGACCGCGGACGATGGAGCACCTCGAGACGGCGGTGCGCGCGCTCGACGTGAAGCTGGGCGCGGACGCGATGAAGAAGCTCGACGAGCTCTTCCCGGGTCCGGGCGGCGCGGCGCCGGAGGCGTACGCGTGGTGAGGTGACGCGCTGCGACGCCACGCCACGCCAGGCTACTCGACGCTGCGAGCGGCAGAGCGTCGCGCGTCGCTAGCGCCCGGAGCCCCACACCGCTTCGAGCGCGAGCCCGCGCGCGCCGGCGTCGGCGCCTGCGGGCGCCGGCGGAAACGCGACGAGCTTCAGCGGCGAGACGACGCACACGAGCAGGTTCGCGGCCGTCTGCGCGCCGGGGCCCGCCTTCACGTTGAGTCCGGCGATCGCGCCGTCGGGGCCGATCGCGGCCACGACGCGCCCGGCGCCGTCCTCGGCGAGCTTGCCCTCCGCCGCGAGGCGGGCCGCGCACGCGTCGAGCTCGTCGGCGAGGTGGTCGATCGCCGCGCGCGCGTCGGCGTCGCCGAGCCCGCGCGCCTCGGCGAGCGCCACGAGGCCGCGCCGCCGCTTCGCGACGTACTGGTACGCGTCGGGCGCGAGCGCGAGGCCGCCGTCCCCCGCGGCGCCGCGCACGTCGCGCGACTCCGGCACGACGTCGCGTGACGGGCCGGGGCACCCGCACGTGAAGCATGCGGCCGTCACGAGGGGCGCTAGGGCGCCCCACGCGAACGCGGACCGCGTCATCCGCCGAGCACGTGCTTGGCGATGACGAGGCGCTGGATCTGGCTCGTTCCCTCGTAGATTTGGAGGATCTTCGCGTCGCGCATCAGCTTCTCGACGGGGTAGTCCTTGACGTACCCGTTGCCGCCGAAGACCTGCACCGCGTCGACGGCCGTGGCCATCGCGCTGTCGGCGCCGTACGCCTTCGCGTAGGAGCTCACGATCGGATTGCGGAGCCCCTTGTCGAGGCTCCACGCGGCCTTTCGCACGAGCAGGCTCGTCGCCTCGATGCGGATGGCCATCTCCGCGATCATCGCCTGCACGAGCTGGTGCTGCGCGATCGGCACGCCGAACGTCTTGCGCTCCTTTGCGTAGGCGACGCACTCGTCGAGGCAGCGGCGCATGAGGCCGCACGCGATCGCGCCGATGTCGGGCCGCGTCTGGTTGAACGTCTCCATCGCGAGCTTGAAGCCCTGGCCGGGCGGCGCGAGCACGTTCGCGGCCGGCACCTTCACGTCCTCGAGCATCACCGCCGCGGTGTCGCTCGCGCGCTGACCGAGCTTGTCCTCGTGGCGGCCGACCTTGAGGCCCGGCGTGTCGCGCGGGACGATGAACGCGCCGATGCCCTTGTGGCGCTTGGCCGGGTCCTCGGTGGCGAAGATCGTATAGAAGCTCGCCATCGTGGCGTTCGTGATCCACATCTTCTGGCCGTTGAGGACCCAACCGGCGCCGTCTTTCGTCGCGCGCGTCTGCAGTCCCGCGACGTCGCTGCCGGCTTGCGGCTCGGTCGTCGCGTAGCTCGCGAAGATGGGCTCGCTCGCCATCCAACCGAGGAACTTCTTCTTCTGCTCTTCGCTGCCGGCGAGCTTGATGGGCGTGAGGCCGAGCGTGTTCGCCGTCATGCTCGTCTGAATGCCGCTGCAGCCGTACGCGAGCTCCTCGGTGATGAGCGACGAGTCGACGTCCGACAGGCCCGCGCCGCCGTACTCGGTCGGCAGGGTCGGGTTGACGAGGCCGATCTTGTGCGCCTCCTCGAACACGTCGCGCGGGAAGCGCGACTCGCGATCGCACGCGGCGGCGATGGGGGTGATGCGCTCTTTGGTGAAGCGGCGCGCGGTCTCGACGAGGGCGCGCTGCTCCTCGGTCAATTCGAAGTCGAACATGGGCAAAAACCTCGGGCGAGAGGCTAGCAGGGAATTCGGCCGCCGTCGGCCCGCGGACGCTGCGGGGAGCCGAAGTTGCG
>JAYVXL010000729.1:0-3806 GCA_043785185.1 Myxococcales bacterium | reverse complement strand
CGATCATCGCGCACTGTCCGGCCGACGCGACGCCGCCGGCCGCGCAGAACGTGCCCTTCTGGTACGCGAGGACGATGGACGCGCCGTCGTAGAGCATGTCGCTCACCATCATCGTGCCGATGATGCCGAGGATGAGGAGTCCCTCGCCGGACAGCGTCATCCGCCGCTCCTTGCGGACCGCGCGGAAGTACACGAAGACGAGCACGCCGGAGACGACGAGCGCGCCGACGACATCCTTCGCGAACTCGTACACCTTGCCGAGCGGCATGCTCGGGCCGAGGATGAACAGGTTCCACGCCGGGTAGAAGCCGCGGCCCCACAGGACGAGCGTCCGGAAGAGGAGCACGAGGAACCCGGTGAAGATCACCTTGTGGGCGATCCCGGTGGGTTGGTAGTAGTCCATCCGCTCCTGGGCGAACGCGTACCGCCACACCCCGCCGAGCCGCTTCACGATCTGGTCGAAGCGGCGCGCGCTGCGGCCGATCTGGAGGAGCTGCCAGCGACGGTTCGCCGACCAGAAAAACATCGCGAGCGCGCCGACGATCAGGGCGAGCATCACAGTCGGGTTCATGCGCTCTCCGGATTCATTCTGAACGGGGGTTCATATAGGTTTGTGGTGAGGCGCGTCAACCGAGCATGATCAGCAGGAGATCGTTCGTCCACTCGCTGCTCGCGCTCCCGCTCGCGGCGCCCGCCACGATTTCGGCGCTCCCGGGCGGGCGGCGGCTGAGGGTGCTCGGAATCGGAGCCCACCCGGGCGATCCGGAGAGCGGCTGCGGAGGCACGCTCGCCCGGTACGCGGACGCCGGACACGACGTGGCCCTCCTCTATACGACGAGCGGCGAGAAGAGCCTGCCCGCCGTGGAGCCGGCCGAGGCCGCGCGACGGCGGCGCGAGGAGGCGACGCGCGCGTGCGCCGTGCTCGGGGCCCGCGCGCGGTTCGTCGGGCTGGCGAGCGGCGCGCTCGGGCTGACGGCGGCCACGACCGCCGCGTTTCGCGCCGCGTTCGACGCGGAGTCGCCCGACGTCGTCTTCACCCACTGGCCCGAAGACACCGACTGGGAGCACCAGGTGACGGCGCTCCTCACGCTGCGCGCGTATTTGCAGCCGCCGCGGCCGACGCCCCTCTTCTTCTACGAGGTGCAGACCGGCGCGCGGACGATGGGCTTCACGCCGACCGCGTACGTCGACGTCACGGCCACGCGCGAGAAGAAGGCCCAGGCGCTCCGCGCGCACGCCAGCCAGAGCTTCGAGCGCCTCTACGAGCAGCAGCAGGAGAAGATCGAGGCGTTTCGCGGGCGCGAGCTGGGGGTGTCGGCCGCCGAGGCGTTCACGGCGCTCGGACCCGACGCGCGCTCGGGGCTGCTCCCCGGCCTCTAGCGAGGACGCGCACGGCGAGGCTGGATTTCGAGGCATCCGTGCGCGCCGCGTGCTAGCGAAGCTCTCCCGACCCACCCGAGGTGCGCCATGCGTTCGGTCCAAGCTCTCTTCCCGCTGCTCGTCTCGTTCACCCTCGCGTGTGGCGGGGCGACGCCCGCCCCCGACGCGCCGCCGCGTCCCCCGAACGCGACCTCCGCGACGCCGACGACGGCGGACGCGACACCCGCAAAGGAATCGCTACCCGTGCAGAGCCCCCTCCTCGCCCCCTGGACCGGCCCGTACGGCGGCGTCCCGCCCTACGGCAAATTCACGGTCGCCGACATGAAGCCGGCCCTCGTCGCCGCCATCGCCGAGAACCTCGCCGACGTCGACAAGATCGCCGCGGACCCGTCGCCGGCGACGTTCGACAACACGATCGCCGCGCTCGACCGCGCCGGCAAAGCGCTGAACCGGGTGAGCTCGGTCTACGGCGTCTACACGTCGACGATGAGCGACGACGCGATGCAGGCCGTCGAGCGCGAGATGGACCCGAAGCTCACCGCGATGCGTGACACGATCATGCAGAACGGCAAGCTCTTCGCGCGCATCGCCGCGGTCTACGCGGCGCGCGAGACGTCGGGGCTCACGCCCGAGCAGCAGCGCCTCACGTGGCTGAACTACACGCAGTTCGTCCGCGCCGGCGCGAAGCTCGACGACGCCGCGAAGAAGCGGATGTTCGAGCTGAACCAGCGCCTCTCCGCGCTCTACACGACGTTCAACCAGAACCTCCTCGCCGAGGAGGGGACGCAGATGGTCCTCCTCGACAGCGAGGCGGATCTCGCGGGCCTGCCGCAGTCGGTGAAGGACGGCGCGGCGGGCATCGCGAAGGAGCGCGGCAAGGCCGGAAAATGGGCGATCGCGAACACGCGGTCGAGCGTCGACCCCTTCCTCACCTACTCGACCAAGCGCGACTTGCGCGAGAAGGTCTGGAAGATGTTCGTCTCGCGCGGCGACAACGGCGACGCGCACGACAACAACGCCCTCATCGCCGAGATCCTGAAGCTCCGCGCCGAGCGCGCCAAGCTCCTCGGCTACCCGACGCACGCCCACTGGCGCCTCGAGGACTCGATGGCCAAGACGCCCGAGCACGCGATGCAGCTCATGGAGGCGGTGTGGAAGCCGGCGGTGGCGCGCGTGCACGAAGAGGTGCGCGACATGCAGGCCATCGCGGACAAGACGGACAAGGCCGCGGGCGTCAAAATCGCGCCGTGGGACTACCGCTTCTACGCGGAGAAGGTCCGCAAGGCGAAGTACGACCTCGATCAGAACGACGTGAAGCCGTACCTGCAGCTCGAGAAGCTGCGCGAGGGCATGTTCTGGGTCGCGGGTGAGCTGTTCGGCCTGAAATTCAGCCCGATCACCGACGGGTCGATCGGCGTTGTCCACCCCGACGTCCGCGTCTTCCGCGTCACCGACGCGCAGGATCGCCACGTCGGGCTCTGGTACTTCGACCCGTACGCCCGCCCGGGGAAGAACTCCGGCGCGTGGATGAACGAGTACCGCCCGCAGTCGCGCTTCGAGGGCGAGGTGCCGACCATCGTCTCGAACAACGCGAACTTCGTGAAGGGCGAGCCCGGCGCGCCGGTGCTCGTCAGCTGGGACGACGCGATCACCCTCTTCCACGAGTTCGGCCACGCGCTGCACGGCCTCTCGTCCAACGTGACGTATCCGTCGCTCGCCGGCACCGCCGTCGCGCGCGACTACGTCGAGTTCCCGTCGCAGCTGCTCGAGTCGTGGCTGCACACGCCGGAGGTGCTCAACAAATTCGCCCTCCACTACAAGACGGGCAAGCCGCTCCCGCCCGAGCTCGCGAAGAAGCTCGAGAAGAGCGCCACCTTCAACCAGGGCTTCGCGACCGTCGAGTACCTGTCGAGCGCGCTCATCGACATGAAGCTGCACCTCCTGCCCCAAGCGGCCGGCGACAAGCCGATCGACCCGCGCGCCTTCGAGAAGGAGACGCTCGGCGCGCTCGGCATGCCGAGCGAGCTCGTCATGCGCCACCGCACGCCGCAGTTCGGGCACATCTTCTCGGGCGACGGCTACTCCGCCGGCTACTACAGCTACCTCTGGTCGGAGACGCTCTCGACCGACGCGTTCGAGGCGTTCACCGAGGCGAGCGGCCCGTACGACAAGACCGTCGCGCGCCGGCTGCACGACAAGGTCTTCATGGTCGGCAACACGGTCGACCCGGCCGACGGCTACAAGGCGTTCCGCGGCCGCGAGCCCGGCACCGCCGCGCTCATGCGCAAGCGAGGCTTCGCGGCGCCCGCGCCGAAGAAGCACTGACGGGCGGCCGCGGCCGGAAGAAGAACGCCGCGCCGTCAGCCGTCGCAGCCGTTGAAGGCGGCTGCGAACGAGCTGCGGGCGGCGCCGCCACGTCAGAACTT
>JAYVXL010000728.1:0-3811 GCA_043785185.1 Myxococcales bacterium | reverse complement strand
ATCCGGCGGGCCAGCCCGCGCGCGAGGCGAAGCTGCGTGCGCTCCACCAGCGCCTCGACGAGGAGCTCGTCGCGCGCGTCGTGAAGGTGAACCGCCTGACGCCTACGATCGTCGAGGTCGTCGTCCACGCGCCGATGGCGGCGCGCAAGTTCAAGCCGGGGCAGTTCTATCGCCTCCAAAACTTCGAGTCGCACGCGCCGATCGTCGGCGGCACGCGCCTCGCGATGGAGGGCCTCGCCCTCACCGGCGCGTGGATCGACGAGGAGAAGGGCCTGCTCGGCACGATCGTGCTCGAGATGGGCGGCTCGTCGCGCCTGTGCGCTGCGCTCGCGCCGGGCGAGCCGATCGTGCTCATGGGCCCGACGGGCGCGCCCACCGAGATCGCCGCCAAGGAGACGGTGCTGCTCTGCGGCGGCGGCCTCGGCAACGCCGTCCTCTTCTCGATCGCCCGCGCCTTCAAAGCGCTCGGCGCGAGGGTGCTGTACTTCGCCGGCTACAAGCGCGGCGAGGACCTCTTCAAGCAAGAGGACATCGAGGCGTTCACCGATCAGGTCATCTGGTGCACCGACGCCGGCGCGGAGATCACCGCGCGCCGCCCGCAGGACGAGCACTTCCGCGGCAACATCGTCAAGGCGATGGTCGCGTACGGCAAAGGCGAGATCGGCAAGCGGCAGATCCCGCTCGGCGAGGTCGCGCGCATCATCGCGATCGGCTCCGACCGCATGATGGCCGCCGTCCAAGAGGCGCGCCAGACGGTGCTGAAGCCGATCCTGTCGCCGCGCCACCTCGGCATCGCGAGCATCAACTCGCCGATGCAGTGCATGATGAAGGAGGTCTGCGCGCAGTGCCTCCAGAAGCACAAGGATCCGGAGACGGGCCGCGAGTACCTGGTCTTCTCTTGCTACAACCAAGACCAGGCGCTCGAGCGCGTGGACTTCCACCACCTCCGCGAGCGCCTGCGCGCCAACTCGATGCAGGAGAAGATCTCGAACGCGTGGCTGGATCACATCCTCGCCGCGCGCCCCGATTTGCTCCGCGTCTGATCTGAGCGCGCGCGCCGAACCGAGCGGGGCTCGTGAAGCGCTCGTGTCGGTTTCTGCTTTTTCTCTGCTACTGCCGGCGATCGGGCCGTGTCTCCTGGGTGCGACGTCGCGTGGATGCGCCGTTCGCCACCTTTTAAGGAGTCGATCATGGTCTTTGTGTCCACCATCATTGGGGTTCTCGGCGGGATTCTCGCGATGTCGTCGCTCTTCGTAGGGCGCTCGGCGCAGGCGGCCTCGCAGCTGGAGAAGCTCGCGAAGTTCCAGGGCTGGATTGGCTTGACGATGTTCGGCTGGGGCGTCTGGGAGCTCATTGAGTCCGTTCTCGGCTTGGGCCTCCTCAGCCAGCGCCCGCTCCTCTGGGTGTTCTGGCTCGCGATGGCCGTCGCCGACTTCTCCGTCGGTCTCATCCTCGGCTTCGGGCTCATCGCGACGTACGCCCTCCGCGGCAACGCGATGGCCGTCGAGAAGGGCAACCGCCTGCGCGCCGGTCTCGTGAAGTTCCAGGTGCCGCTCGGCATCCTCGCGATCGTGACGTCGCTCGGCTACACGGCGTTCAATTTCGTCTGAGCCTCAGGCCTCAGTCAGCCCAAGAACGCGCGCAGCGAGACGTCCAGCTGGCTCTCGATGAGCCGGAGGATGCTCTCGAGCTCGCGCGGCGTGGCGCGGAGGCGGGCGCCAAGCTCCCTCCGCGTCTCCTTCGCGAGCGCGCGGCGCGCCTGCTCCATCCACCGCACCACCGTGATGCGATGGACGTGGTAGAGCGCGCCGATGGCCTCCATCGTGAGGCCATCGAGGTAGTGCTGGCGGAGGAGGTTGCGCGAGCGCGCCTCGAGCGCCTCGAGCGCGGCGGTGAACGCCTCGCGGAACTCGAGGCGGTATTGGCGCTTCAGGTGATCGATCTCGAGGTCGCCTGCGGCGCGCTCGGCGAGCACGCGGTCCTCGTCGAGCGGGACCTCGCGCTTCTTGCTTCGCTCGAGGTTGAGCGCGACGCGCACGGCGGCGACGCGCAGCCACGCGCCGAGGCCGCCGCGGCCGGTGAAGTCGCCGATCTTCGCGCGGCCGTCTTCGTCCGGGACGAGCAAGCGGTCGCGCAAGCTCTGGACGACCTCCGCGGCGTCGCCCCGGTGACGCGCCGGCAGCGCCGCCGGCACGCGGGCGAGGTACTCGGCCTCGAGGAGACGCAGCGCCGCCGCGTCCCCCTTCTCGCACGCGAAGGAGAGCGCGAGGTCGCCGGCGTGCTCGGTCGCCGCATCGAGCCGCTCGGGCTTGGCCGAGAGGAACGCGAGGAAGGCGCCCTTGTCGCGCACGATCTCCGGGCGCGCCGCGCAGGCCGCCTCGCAGATGCGCGTCGCCCGGGTCGCCGCGTCGTCCATGGTCGAGAGTGTAGCTTACGAAAGGACACGGAGCGATGGACTGCCTCGACGAGGAGACCGTGCTCGCGCTGCTCGACGGCGAGCTCGCGACGGCGCGCGTCGGCGACGTGGACCGCCACATCGACGGCTGCACGTCATGCCGCCGGCTGCTCTCCACGCTGGCGGAGGACGCGCCGAGCGCGCGACCTTCGCGGAGCGCTCCGCCGCGCGAGGGGTGAGCCCGCGCGTTCCTTTTGTGCGGCACGGTGTTAACCTATGCCGTGCACGCGGCTTGCCTGGACGAGAACACGATCAGCGCTTTTTTCGCAGCGAGGCTGTCGCCGATCGAGCTCGGGCGGATCGACGCGCACATCGACGGGTGCGCCGAATGCCGCGTGCTCCTGTCGAGCCTCGCCGCGCGCGAGGTGAGCGCGGCGCCGTTCTCGGCGACGGAGTACGCCTCGCGCCTGGAGCGCGACGCGCTCTGGGCGCACGCCGAGGCCGCGCAGGAGGTGCACGTCGCGCGGCTCGTGACCGGGGACGTGCTGGCCGAGCGCTTCGTCATCGAGGCGCGCGTCGGGGCGGGCGGCATGGCGGAGGTCTACCGCGCGCGCGATCGCGAGGCGGGCGCGACGGTCGCCGTGAAGGTGCCGCTCGGCGCGCGCGCCGAGGAGCACGCGCGCTTCGAGCGCGAGGCGCGCCTGCTCGTGGACCTCTCGCACCCGGCGATCGTGAAGCACACCGCGAACGGACGGCTCGCGGACGATACGCCGTTCCTCGCGATGGAGTGGCTCGAGGGCCTCGACCTCGCCGAGCGCCTGCGCGGCGGCGCGCTCGGCGTGGACGCGACGCTCACGCTCGGCGCGCGCATCGCCGGCGCGCTCGCGGCGGCGCACGCGAAGGGGACGGTGCATCGCGACATCAAACCGAGCAACATCTTCCTCATGGGCGGCACGGTGCGCGGCGCGACGCTCATCGACTTCGGCGTCGCGCGCGGCGAAGCGTCGGAGTCGGCGTCGCTCGCGACCCGGACCGGGACGCTCCTCGGCACGCTCGGCTACATGGCGCCGGAGCAGGCGCTCGGCGCGAAGACCGCCGACGCGCGCGCGGACACGTTCTCGCTCGGGTGCGTGCTCTTCGAGTGCCTGACCGGGCGGCGCCTCTTCACAGGAGCGCACGCGGTGGAGGTCCTCGCGAAGCTGTTGACCGAGCCGGTGCCGTCCCCGCGGAGCCTCGCGCCGGACGTGCCGCCGGCGCTGGACGCGCTCGTCCTCCAGATGCTGCGGCGCGATCCGGCGGAGCGTCCGCCCAGCTGCGGCAAGATCGCGGCGGCGCTCGAGCAGATCCGCGACGCCGGGCCGGCGGCGCCGCCGGCGGCGACCCGCGCGCGGTCGCGTGCGCGGGCAGGCGTCGCGA
>JAYVXL010000727.1:0-3818 GCA_043785185.1 Myxococcales bacterium | reverse complement strand
TCTGCTCGGCCAGCACGTGCTGCTTGCCGCGGCTGTCTTGGATGTACCGGTAGATGCCGCCGCCGCCCAAGACGAACACCGCCACCATGGCGACCAGCAGGACCGTGCTCCGGACGCGGCGCGGCGCCTTGCTCGAGGGGTCCCACGTCGGCTGCGCGCCGCCGCCTTGCGGCTCGAAGATGCCGGCGAGCTGCAGCGCGTCGAGCACGTCGCGCGGGTCGGGCGTGCGCTTCTTCACCGGCACCGACGCGTCGGCGGTCGGCCCGCCCGGCGCGCTCGCGGGGATCGGCCCCAGGCCGGGCGGCGGCGGTATGTACGGCGGGAGGTGCGGCCCGTGGTCCACGGGCGGCCGCGCGAGAGGCCGCGACGCCGATGGCCCCGTCTGGACCTGCGCGGCGACGGCGTTGGCGGCGCCCATCGCTGCGCCGCTCGCGACGTTGCCGCCCGTCGTCAGCTGAGGGCCGGCCGGGGGAGGACGGCTGGAGCCCGGGCCGCCGCCGCCCCCGGGCGCGGGAGGCGGGAGGCGGCCGCCGGCGACGCGCGCGGGCGGCGGCTGCGCCTTCGGCGGCGGCGCGGTCATGTCGAGGGGCTTCTGCATCGAGAGCGGCGACGGGCGGGCGAGCGTGGTCTCGTCGTCGCCCAGGATCGGGATGTCGAACATCGCGCCGCGCCCGGCGGCCGGCGGCGGCGCCGCGGGCTTCTGCTCCCTCACGAACGGCACGAACGCCTGCGCCGTCGGCGCCAGCGAGAACTGCGCGTTCGTCGGCGCGACGCGGCCGGGCGCGAGGAACACCTCGCTGTTCTCGTTCGGGCCGTCCATGGGGACGCTCACCACCCCGCCGCTCGCGGTCGGCGCCGCCGCCACCCTGAGGAGCACGCCGACCTCGGTGCGCACCGCGTCCGCGTCCTCGCCCTCGTCGCCGCCGAGCTTCGGGAGGCCGGCCTCGCCGCGGGCGGCCTTGGCCACCTCGGCGGCGACCGTCTTGCTGCCCGACTTCGCCTGCATCGGGCGAAACACCTTGGCGCGCTCGAGCCACAGGCGCGTGTCCCCGTCGTTCGCGCCGAACTGGATCGCGCGATCGAGGACCTTCTCCGACCGATCGGCGTCGCCGCGCCGCAGCAGCACCTCGCCGAGCCATCGGTAGACGCTCGCGTCGCGCGGCGCGACCCTGCCGGCCGCGACGAGGGCGCTCTGCGCCTCCTGCAGGCGCTGCCCCTCCATGTACATCCGCGCGACCGCTGTGAGAACGGCGACGTTCTCCGGCTGCTCGCGGGTCGCGACCTCGCCGACCTCCTGCACGAGCGCCTCGCGCCCGGAGCCGCGCAGGGCCTCACAGAGCGCGAGCGTCGCCGCAGGGTCACGCGGGCTCTGCTTCCAGCGCGAGTACAGCTCTTCGGTCGCGTCGGCCATTCGCGTTTCCGCCCCGCATTGTTACAGGGTGCCCCGGTTTTGGGGAGAATTCCGGTATGTCTGTGCTTCGATAAGCGAGGTTGAGTGCGCCGGATCGCGATCGTGGTAAGAGCTCGGGCCCGTTTTCCCTCATGCGGGAAGAAGAGCCGCCGATGAAGCACGCGTACGATCCGGAGGCGTTCCGCAAGCAAGCGCACGCGCTCGTCGACGTGCTCGCGGACCACCTGAGGGACACCGGGGCGCGCCGCGGACCGGTGCTTCCGCCCGTCCTGCCCGAGGCGGAGCTCGCCGAGTGGGCGACCGACTTCGCCGGCGGCGCCGACCCGGAGGCGCTCTTCGCCAAGGTCGTCCTGCGCGCGAATCACTTGCAGCACCCGGGCTTCGTCGGCCACCAGGTGAGCGCGCCGCTCCCGCTGGGGGCGCTCGCGGAGCTCACCGCCGCGCTCCTCAACAACAGCATGGCCGTCTACGAGATGGGACCGTCGGCGACCGCGATGGAGCGCGCGCTGCTCGGCTTCCTGGGCAAGAAGCTCGGCTTCCCGGCGGGGAGCGACGGGCTCTTCACGTCGGGTGGGTCGGTCGGGAACCTGACGGCGCTCCTCGCGGCGCGGCAGCGCATGGCGACGCGCCTCGGCGACGACGCGTTCCCCGGCGCGGTCGTCGCGTGCGAGGAGGCGCACTACTGCACCGAGCGCGCGGTGCGCATCATGGGCTGGGGCGCGGCGGGGCTCGTGAAGGTGCCGGCCGACGCGCGGTACAAGATGCGCGTCGACTTGCTGGAGGCGGCCATCGATCAGGCCGAGCGCGCGGGTCGCAAGGTCGCGGCGGTCGTCGCGAGCGCGTGCTCGACGAGCACCGGCGCGTTCGACCCGCTGCCCGAGATCGCCGACGTGTGCGCGCGGCGCGGCGTGTGGATGCACGTGGACGGCGCGCACGGCGCCTCGTTCGCGCTCTCGACGAAGTACGCGCCGCTCCTGGGCGGCGTCGCGCGCGCGGACTCGGTCGTGTGGGACACGCACAAGATGATGCTGTGCCCCGCGCTCTCGACGGCGGTGCTGTTCCGGGACGGCCAGGACTCGTTCGGCGCCTTCCACGCGCCCGAGGCGGCGTACCTCTTCGACGAGAGCGCCAAGCTCGACGCCGGCAAGCGGACGCTCGAGTGCACCAAGCGCATGCTCGTCCTCGCGCCGTACATGGCGCTCGCGGTGCACGGCGAGGCGGCGATCGGCGCGTACCTCGACCGCATGGTGGACATGTCGCGCGCGTTCGCGGCGCGCCTCGCCGCGACGCCCGGCTTCGCGCTCGCCGCACTTCCGGAGTGCAACATCGTCTGCTTCCGCTACGGCGACGGGGACATGGACGCGGTGCGCCGGCGCATCCTCGACGCCGGCGAGTTCTACCTCGTGCGGACGAAGCTCCGGGGGACGACCTATTTGCGCACGACGATCCTGAACCCGCGCACGACCGAGGACGATCTCGCGCGCCTCTCCGCCGCGGTCATCGCCGCGGCGCGCGGCTGACCGACGCTGCGCCGCTCCCACCGCCGAATCAAGGACCTCCCGTCTGCACGGAGGAACGCGCGAACGCCCGTCACTCCCGTCGCGCGATGGGGCGCACGGCGCTCGACGACACCCAGCCCTCGAGCGCTCCCCAGCGCACGCGCGCCCAACCGGCGCGCGCCTCGACGAGCTCGACGCGCGCCGCTTCGGGCACGAACGCGCCGTCCGCGAGCGGGCGGTGCCCGTCGTCGGTGAGGCGCGCGGCGGGGACGACGACCACCGCCTCGCGAAGGAAGAGGCGGTCGCGCGCGCTCGCGCGCAGCAAGAGGCAGGAGAGGAGGAGCGCCGGCGCCGCGACCGAGGCGCAGATCACGCCCCCCACGCGCGCGCGGCGCGCGGCGCCGAGGCCGCGCACGAAGAGGCCCACGCCGAGCAGCAGCGACGCGGCGAGCGCCAGCCACGCCCAGCCGTTCTCGCTCATCAGGTGCGTCACGCTCCGCACGAGCGGCGCGCCCGGCTCGAGGCTCGCCGCCTCGCCGGCCCGCGCGCGCCGCCGCGCGACCTCCGCCCGCAGCGTCACGAGCGCGCGCGACGCGCCTTCCGCGAGCGCGGGGTCCGTCGTCAAGGCGAGCGCCTCTTCGAAGCCGTGCGCCGCGCGCCCCAGATCGCCGGGAACCTCCGCCGAAATACGCACCCGCTCGGCGTAAGCGAGCCCGCGGTCGAGGCTGATCTGCGGATCGACTACCCCTCGATCGGCGAGCGCCTCGAACCCCGCGATGGCGTCGCCGGGGCGCCCCTCCTGGAGCGCCTTGGTCGCGCTCGCGAAGAGCGCATCGGTCTCGTCGCTCTCCTGGCCGGCGCGCGCGAGACCCGCGAGCGACGCCAGCGTCAGCAGTGTCAGCAGCGCG
>JAYVXL010000726.1:0-3819 GCA_043785185.1 Myxococcales bacterium | reverse complement strand
GTACGCGGGGCTCGTGAACGGCGAGACCGCGCGCGCGCGCGGCAAGTACGCCGAGGCCTCGCGCGCGTTCGAGGAGACCCTCGCGATCCGCGACGCGTGGCTCGGCCACTTCGGCCTCGCGCAGACGCGGCTCGCGGCCGGCGACCACGCGGGCGCCGAACGAGAGCTCGCGATCTGCGAGCAGCGACGCGGCGAAGGTGGTTTTGCATTTTCCACCCACGTGCCGACCCTCCGCCTGATCGCGCGCGTCAGGCAGGGGAGGGCTGCGAAGGCGCGCTGACGTCGCGAGACGGCCACGAGCTAGGGCTTGCAGCTCGTCGAGACCACGTTCAGCGTGCCGCTGCTGTCCTTGAACGCCGCAAAGCCGACGAGGCCGTTCCCGAGGAAGTCGGCGTAGGCGAACGGCGAGCTCGCCAGACCCGTGGGCCCTCCGAGCGGCATGACCGCCGAGGCGGTCGCGGGGAAGGTGCCGTCGCCGTTGTTGAAGAAGAGATTCAGCTGCCCACCGCTGTAGGTCTCGAAGATGACGAGGTCCGCCTTGTGATCGTTGTTCGCGTCGACGACGGCGAAGGCGCTCGAGATGCGCGGGAAGCTGTACGCCACGCGGTCGTCGAACGTTCCGTCTCCCTTGTTGAGCCATACGTTGATGCCGGCCCCACCGTTGTCGCCGCTCCGATTGAGCCCGGCGATGTCGGGTTTGCCGTCGCCGTTCAAATCGCCGGTGCGAACGAACGTTGCCGAGAGGTTCGCGGTCGCGGGGTAGCACTTCGGCGCGCCGAAGCTTCCCGAGCCGGAGTTCATCTTGATGCACATCGCGTTCTGGTTGCTGTCGAAGTAGGTGACGTCGGCGGCCTTGTCACCGTTGAAGTCGCCGAAGGCGGGCGTACCCTGCGCGTCGACTGCGACACCGGGTCCCGCGAAGGTCCCACCTCCGGCGTTGAGGACGATGCCCGAGCTCCCGGTCGTCCCCTCGAAATAGATGTCGTCCTTTCCGTCGCCGTTGAAGTCCGCGACGTGGATGTCGTAGAGCGCGCCGCCGAGGATCGGGGTGTTCACCGGGATCTTGAACGACCCATCTCCCTTGCCGAGAAAGACGTCCACCGAGTCGTCGACCGAGCCGTTTCCGAACGAGCCCGTGACGATGTCCTTCTTGCCGTCGCCATCGAAGTCCCCGAAGGCGATGGCTCCGTTGTTGCCCGGTGTAGCCGGCACCATCTTCGGCGCTCCGAACGTTCCGTCTTTCTTGCTGAGTGCGATGTCGATGGACCTGCGGTCGGTCGCGACGAGATCGGCGGCGCCGTCGTTGTTCAGATCGACGGCGACGAAGGTGCTCGTGTATGCGTCCGCGCCGGTCGCGACGGTGGCGACCGTCTCGACGCCGTAGCTGACCTTCGCGGGCGCGCAGCTCGACGTTGGCCCGCCGGAGCTCGACCCACCGGAGCTCGACCCGCCAGACGCGCCGGAGCTCGACCCGCCGGACGCGCCGGAGCTCGACCCGCCGGACGCGCCGCTCGAGCTGCTGGTGCCGCCGCCGCCGCCGTTCGCCGGGCTCGTGCTGGGACTGCTGCACGCCGCCCCCAGCGCCGCGAGGCCCACGAAACCGAGCAAGGCGATCCGCGCGTCAAAATACGACTTCATGCTGCTTCTCCTTTGAATGCCAAGAGAGCCGTCGCGAGGCCTGGACCTCCGCTCTCTTCCCAAGGAGCACGGTGCGCACCTTTGCTTGCACGCTTTTTTGAACTTTTCGTTGCGCGGCCATTTTCCTGCCACGGCCGCGCTCCGCACGGGGAGACGGTATCCTGCGGGGAGTGAGGTCGATCCTGCTGACGGCGCTCGCGGGGCTCGTGTTGCTCGTCGCGGCGGCCACGACGACGGGATCGCGCCGGCAACGGACCCTCGGCGTCGTCCTCGCCCTCGCGTCGCTGCTCGTCGCGTGGCTCCTCCCGCCGGAGCCCGCGCGGGTCCGGGGCGTTCTCGCCCTCGTCACGAGCGTCTGCACGATGCGCGTCGTCGACCTCCATCGCGGGACGTGGTCCTTCCGCGCGCGCGTCGCGCACACGTTCTCCGTCGTCGACACGCGCCTTCTCACCCGGGCCCGCTCGCGGCTCGACGTCGCGGCGCTCGGCACGACGCTCGGGTGGCTCGCCACGGCGCTCGCGGCGGGCCGCGGCCTCGACGCGCTCTACGCGGCCGGCGCGGAGTCCTGGCCCGCGCGATGGGCGATCGGCGTCGTCCTCGTGTACGCCGCGATCGCCGCGCTCTACGGCGCCCTCGCGGTCGGGTACCACGGCGCCGGCTGGGACACGCCGCCGCTGCACGTGGCGCCGATCCTCGCGCGGTCGGTGCAGGAGTTCTGGGGCGAGCGCTGGGCTCGGCCGATCAGCCAGTGGCTCGGCGAAGTGTGCTTTCGCCCGCTCCGGCGCACGCGGCCGCGGACGGGCGTTCTGGCGGCGTTCGCCGTGAGCGCGGCGTTTCACGCGTACGCCGTGTGGGTCTCGTTCGGCTTCGTGGGCGGGCGCGCGCTGACCGCCGCGACGTTCGCGTATTTCGTCCTCCAAGGCGCCGTCATGACGGTCGAGCGTGTGGCCCGCGTGCGGCGGTGGCCCGCGTGGGGCGGGCACGCCTGGACGGTCGTCTGGATGCTCGCGCTCGCGCCGCTCTTCGTCGAGCCGTGCCTGCGCGTGCTCGGATTCCCGGCGCCGCGCGCCTTCGAGCGCGGCCCGCGGCCGCTTCGCGCTACGCTGGCGAGCATGGCCTGGGTCAAGATCCCCGCGGAGAACCACCCGCTCTTCCGCGCCGCGCTGCCGAAAGATCCGCGGGTCGAGACGATGAGCATGTTCGGCGGCATCGCCGCGCGCGTGAACGGCAACATCTTCGCCGGCCTCTTCGGTCGCTCCACCATGATCTGGCTCCCTGAGGAGCAGCGCGCCGAGGCCCTCGCGCTCGAGGGCGCGGCGCCGTTCGACCCGATGGGCCGAGGCGCGCGCAGCGACAAGGTGATGCTGCCCGAGGCGATGATGGATGAGCCGGAAGAGTTGCGGCACTGGCTCGCGCGCGCGTTCGCCGCGGCCGCGGCGCTGCCGCGCAAGGCCGAAAAGACGCCCACTGCGAAGAGGAAGACGGCGAGGAGGGCGTAGCGCAAGCGTCGCGGCCTCCCCGCGTGGGACGCGCGGCTGCTGGACAGCGGCCCCGAGCGCGCGCGGAGCTCTCGATTTCGCGACGCTCCGGGCCTCCGGACGCGCCACCCGTCAGAAGCGGTACGACCCCGTGAGCCCGGCGACGAGCGCCGTGGACGACGCGCCGCCCGTGCTCGGGAACTTGAGCGAGCCGTTGTTCGACAGGACGCCGCTGCTCGAGTCCTGGCCCGGCGCGAGGACGACGCGCGCGTCGGCGCCGACCGCGAGCGCGTCGGTCATCGGCAAGAACGCCGTCACGCCCGGCCAGAAGAACGGCGTCTGCGACTTCCCGGTGAACTCGTCGCCGACGCCCGCGCCGCCGCCGCCGGGCAAGAGGCCCGCGCCGTGGTACGTCGTGCGGAGCGCCCCGTAGCCGCCGCCGACGTACGGGCGGACGACGAGCGGGCCCGCGGGGATGGAGTAACCGAGCTCGGGCCCGTAGTAGATCATCGCGTACGTGAGCGGGCCGTTCGACTCGCCGGCGCGGTAGACGAACGTGCCGCCGAAGTAGATGCGCGAGCCGAAGGTGTAGCCGAGGCGCGCGCCGACACCGAAACCATACGCCTTGCTGGTCGCCACGTCGGCGACCGGCGCGGCGCTGAGGCCGGCGCCGAGCGGGTCTTTTCGCGCGCGCGCGATGGAG
>JAYVXL010000725.1:0-3828 GCA_043785185.1 Myxococcales bacterium | reverse complement strand
CCAACCCGCAGACCTTCTCGCTCGCGTTCGACCTGTGGGTCGAGCGCGCGGGCGGCTTCGTCGCCGCCGAGATCGTGCACCTCACCTTCGGCGGTCCGGCGAAGCCCTATTTCCAGGTTCAGGTCGTGCTCGACCACAACGGCACCGAGCTAGGCGTCGAGCTGTACGACGGGACGACGAAGGGGTACCCGCTGAAGGACCTCGCGCTCACCGTGACGCCCGGCTGGCACCACCTCGTCCTGGCGGGAGACCTCGCGGCGCCGAGCCTCACGCTCTCCGTCGACGCCTTGAAGGCGACCCTGTCGCTCTCGCCCGACGCGGGGGTCGCGATCAAGCGGCTGCCGCCGAGCCTCACGCTCGGCGTGCCACACATCGGCATCGTCGACGGCGGCAGCGACTATCGGCTCGCGTTCGACAGCCTGCTCTTCGACTGCCACTGAATTCGAGTCGACGCGCGCCGCCGCGCCGTGCGCGCGCTCGTCGCGCCGCGCCGCCGCGTGCGGTATGACAGCCGCGTGGGCGATCGCGACCGCGACAAGAACCTCTCGCTCGACTTCGACTTCACGAAGCTCGCGCCGCCGCTCCCGCCCATGACGAAGAGCGTGCCCGCGTCGCCGCCGCCCTCGCCCTCGCCCTCGCTCGCGCCGCCGAGCCCCGAGCCGCCGCGCGCGCTCACGGTGGCCGAGCTCGATCGCGCGATCAAAGGCTCGCTCGACGAGACGTTCGCGCGCCCCGTGTGGGTCACGGGCGAGGTCACCGGCGCGCGCCCCGCGGCGAGCGGACACCTCTACTTCGGCCTCAAGGACGAGGACGAGGACGCGTCGATCGACGTCGTCATCTACAAGACGAGCGTGACGCCGCGCGCGCGCGCGCTGGTCAAAGACGGCGCGCGCATCCGTCTCCGCGGCCGGCCGACGTTCTGGGCCCCGCGCGGCAAGCTGCAGATGATCTGCGATCGCGCCGAGGCGATGGGGCGCGGCGCGCTGCTCGAGGCGCTCGAGAAGCTGAAGGCCAAGCTCGCGGCTGAGGGGCTCTTCGACGCGGAGCGAAAGCGCGAGCTGCCGGCCGAGCCGCGCGTCGTCGGCGTCGTCACGAGCGCGACCGGCGCGGTCATCCACGACATCTGCAAGGTCGCGTTCCGGCGTGGCGGCGCGCGCGTGCTCCTCGCGCCGGCGGTGGTGCAGGGGGATGGCGCGCCGGAGTCGATCCGCCGCGCGCTCGCGATGCTGCAGCGCGTGCGTGACGTCGACGTCATCCTCGTCGCGCGCGGGGGCGGCTCGGCCGACGAGCTGATGGCCTTCAACGACGAGGCGCTCGTCCGCGCCGTCGCGGCTTGCCGCGTCCCGGTCGTCAGCGCGGTCGGACACGAGGTGGACGTGACGCTCTGCGATTTTGCCGCGGACGCGCGCGCGGCCACGCCGTCGCAGGCGGCGGAGATGGTCGTCCCCGACACGCGCGCGCGCCGCGCGCTCCTCGCCGAGCGCGCGGGCCGGCTCGTCCGCGCGATCCGCGGCTCGCTCGCCGAGGATCAGCAGGCGCTCGACGACCGCGCCGCGCGCGTCGAAGCGGCCATCCGGCGCACGCTCACGCGCCGCGCCGAGGGCACGCAGGCGGTGCGCGTGCGCCTCGCGGCGCTCCACCCGCGCGCGGTCATCTCGCGCGAGCGCGCGGAGGTCGTGCGGCTGGAGCACCGCATCGCGAGCGCCGCGCGGGCTGCCCTCGCGACGCGCGGGTCGAGCGCGAGCGCCCTCGCCGCGCGGCTCGACGCGATGAGCCCGCTCAAGGTGCTCGGTCGGGGTTATGCCATCGCGACCCGCGCCGACGGCCGCGCCATCCGCTCGCCCGCCGACGTCGAGGTCGGCGCGCGCATCGCCGTGCGCGTGGGCGGGGGCGAGCTCGCCGCCGAGGTCGTGAAGCGCGAGGGCGAGGCATGAAGTTCGCCGTCGTGGGCGATCCCATCGCGCACTCGAAGAGCCCCGTCATGCACGCCGCCGCGTACGCGGCGCTCGGCATGCCGCACACCTACGAGGCGATCCGCGCGGACGAATCGGCGCTCGCTGCCGCGGTCGCGCGCCTCCGCGCGGGCGAGCTCTCCGGCCTCAACGTGACCGTGCCCCACAAGATCCGAGTGCTCTCGCTCGTCGACGACGTCGCGCCGAGCGCCGCCGCCGTCGGCGCCGCGAACACGCTCGTGCGCGACGCCGCCGGCCGCGTGACCGCGCACAACACCGACGTCGCAGCCCTCGCCGCCGAGCTCGCGGCGCTCGCGCCGTCGTCCGGTGCTGCGCTCGTCCTCGGGACGGGCGGGGCGAGCCGCGCGGCCGTCGCCGCGCTGAAGAGCGACGGGCGCTTCGCGGAGATCATCGTCCGCGGCCGTCCGCTCGCGCCCGACGCCGCCGCCGACGCGCGCGTCACGCTCGTCGTCCAGACCACGAGCTGCGGCATGACCGGCGCCGATCCGGGCGAGCTCGCGCGCGACGCCGTCGCGTGGGACGCGCTGCCGAGCGGCGCCGTCGTCTACGACGTCGTCTACGCGCCGGCGGAGACCCCGCTCCTCGCCGAGGCCCGCCGCCGCGGCCTCCGCGCCGCCGGCGGCTTGGGGATGCTCGCCCGCCAGGGCGCGCTCGCGTTCGAGCTCTGGCTCGGCGTCGCAGCGCCGCTGACCGCGATGCGCGCCGCCCTCGGCTGAAGGCCGTCCAGGCGCTGGCGCGCGCCGCCCCGAAATGTGGCATGAATCGTCCGTGGCGCAGAAGAACCGTCAACGCCTCGGCTACCGCCGGATCGTCCAGCTCCTCGTCTACCTGGTCATCATCCCGACGGTCCTCCTCCTGAGCCTCGGCATCGTGCTGATGTTCATCGGCGAGGCGCGGGTCAACATCGTCCTCGGCATCCTCACGGTGAGCTTCGTCTCCGTCATGGTGACCGGCGTAATCCTCGTGATCGTCTTCGTCCGGCGCGAGGCGAACCTGTCCGAGCTGCAGGCCGACTTCGTGTCGAAGGTGAGCCACGAGCTGCGCACGCCGCTCACCGCCATCCGCCTCTTCGCCGAGACGCTCGAGAAGGCGCAGGACGAGGCGACGAAGGCCAAATGCCTCCGCGTCATGGCGAGCGAGGTCGAGCGCCTCTCGCGCCGCATCGAGCGCCTCCTCGATTGGGGCCGCATGGAGGCGGGCCGCAAGCTGTACGATCTCCAAGAAGAGAGCGTGCAGCAGATCGTCGACGACGCGATCGCCGCCTTCCCCGCCGTGCGCTTCGACCAAGTGCAGTTCGAGAGCCACGTGCCCGCGGACACGCCGAAGGTCATCGCCGATCGCCCCGCGCTCGTCGATGCGCTCGTGAACCTGCTCTCGAACGCGCACAAATACGGCGGCTCGCCGCCGGTCATCACGCTGCAGGTGTCGACCTCGCCGAAGGGCGAGGTGACCTTTGCCGTCAGCGACAACGGCGAGGGCATCGCGCACCCCGAGCAGCGCCGCATCTTCGACAAGTTCTACCGCATCGACGACCGCCTCTCGCGCTCGCGCGAGGGCAGCGGCCTCGGCCTCGCGATCGTGAAGCACACCGTCCGCGCCCACGACGCGCGCATCGCCGTCGAGAGCGAGAAGGGCAAAGGGGCCACCTTCAAGATCACGCTGCCGCCGCGTCAGAAGGCGATGCACCACCTCAAGATCGCGGTAAAACCGGTGGCCCAATGAGCGAACACACCAAGCGCCGCGTGCTCGTCGTGGAGGACGACGACTCGATCGCGCTCGGCCTCCGCATCAACCTCGAGAGCGAGGGGTACACGGTCGACGTGGCCGAGGACGGCGAGCGCGGGCTCGAGCTGGT
>JAYVXL010000724.1:0-3838 GCA_043785185.1 Myxococcales bacterium | reverse complement strand
GCCTCGTGACGCAGCCCGTCAGCGTCGAGGCCGGGCAGACGCAGAGCGTCGCCCTCGTCGCGCCCTCGGAGGAGCCGAAGACGACTCCGCCCGTCGCCGCGCCCGCGCCGCCGCCGCGCCCCGACCCGTCGCGCCCGAAGGAGCACGGCGGCCTCCCGCCCGCGGCGGTCTACGTCGGGCTCGGCCTCACGGTCGCCGCCGGCGCCCTCACGACGTTCTCGGCGCTCGACGTCCAGAGCCAAAAGGCGACGTTCGACAAAGACCCGACGCAGGCGAACCTCGACCTCGGCAAGAGCAAGCAGCTACGCACGAATATTCTGCTGGGAGTGACGGGCGGCCTCGGCGTTCTCACGGGCGCGTGTGCGATCTGGCTGGTAGATTGGCACTCAGGGGACCGCGCCGTCCAAGTCGGCGCCGGTCCCTTCTCCCTGAGGCTTCGAGGAACGTTTTGAACGCGACGGCCCGCAGACCAAACCCGCGCCTGGGCAACTACGAGCCGCTCCTCGAGCTGGCGTCGGGCGGGATGGCCACGGTCTACGTCGCGCGCCAGGTCGGCGCCGCCGGCTTCGAGCGCCTCGTGGTCGTCAAGCGCGTGCACCGGCACCACCTCGGCAACCGCGAGTTTTACCGCATGTTCCTCGACGAGGCGCGCGTGGCCTCGCTCGTGCGGCACCCCAACGTGGTGTCGGTGATCGACACGGTCGAAGAGGGCGGGGAGCTATTCCTCGTGATGGAATACGTCGAGTCGTCCGCGCTCTCGAGCCTGCTGAAGACGGTCGCGCACCAGCACGATCGGCTGCCGCCCGCGGTCGCGGCGCGCATCCTCGCCGACACGCTCGCGGGCCTTCACGCGGCGCACGAGGCCGTCGACATGCGCGGCGAGCGCCTCGAGCTCGTCCACCGCGACGTGAGCCCGCAGAACGTCATCATCGGCGTCGACGGCGGCAGTCGGCTCATCGATTTCGGCGTCGCGAAGGCCGCGCACCGCCTGACCGAGACGCGCAGCGGCAGCCTCAAGGGCAAGCTCGCTTACATGTCGCCCGAGCAGGCGATGGGCAAGGAGGTAGACCGCCGCGTCGATCTCTTCGCCGCCGGCGTCGCGCTCCACGAAGCGCTCACCGGCCGGCGCCTCTTCCAAGGCGAGAACGACCTCGACACGATGCGCCGCATCACCGAGATGCCCGTCCGCGATCCGTCGTCGATCGCGCCCGGCGTACCGCGCAGCCTCGACGCCGTGGTGCAGCGCGCGCTCGTCCGCGACCCCAACGGGCGCTTCCAGACGGCCGCGGAGTTCCTCGAGGCGCTCGAGGGCGCGATCCCGCTCGCGCCGCTCCGCGAGGTCGCGGCGTACATGATCAGCAAGTGCGGCGACCGGCTCGACGAGCGGCGCATCCGGCTGAAGGAGATCGTCGAGGGCCGCGTGCCGCCGCTCAGCCTGAGTGTCATGCCCGCCGCCGCGGCCGATCCGTCGACCGACCGCACCGTCGTGCCGGGTCGCCTCTCCGACGCGCCGTCCCAGCCGTCGCAACCGCAGCCGCTGCAGCAGCAGCAACAGCAGCAGCCGCAGGAGTTGCCGCGCAACGAGTCGTCGTACAGCCAGATCAGCCACATCGCGGCGTCGACGACGAGCCTCGTGCCCGGCGGCCACCGCACGCCGCCCGCGGTCGTCTACGCCCTCATCGGCGTGGCGCTCGCCCTCGGCCTCGTGATCGCGTTCGGGCAGTATTTCTTCCTGCGCTCGCGCACCCGCACCGCCGCGACCGCGACGGCCACCAGCAGCGCGAGCGCGCTCCCCGCGGGGGCGGCAACGGCCACCGGTGACGAGGTCACGCTCGTCGTGCACGCCGACGCGCCGATCTCGAACCTCGAGGTGCTCGGCGGAAAAAACCCGCACGTACAGCTCGAGAACGATCACGCCACGCGCGACAAAGCGACCGTCCGCGTCGCGCGCTTCACGGGAACGCTCACGCTGAAGGTGACGTTCGACGGCGGCGGCGTCGCGCTCGTGATCGCAGGCGAGAGCGGCCCGCGCGAGCTGACGGTCGCGGCGGCCGCCGCGAGCGGCGGCGGCGGGCCCGGCACGGGGACGGGCGTCGGACCCGGCGCAGACAAGCCGGGCAAACCGGCGGGCGGCCGCCGGCCGCCCCAGGATCCGTCGGGGGTGAAACGCCCCGAGCTTCAGGACAACCCGTACTGATCTGGTACCCTTCGAGGATGAGGAGCACGCGCGGCAAGCGGCACGCGCTGACGGCGGCCTTCGTAGGGGTCGGCGCGGCGGCGTTCGTCGCGTGCACGACCTTCAGCGGACTCACCGTGCCGGAGGATGGCGGGGGCGTGGTCGACGTCGACGGCGCGAGCCCCGACCGCTTCGTTCCGCCGCCCGACACGTTCGTCCCGCCGCCCGACACCTCCGTCGACGCCGGGCCGACGCTGCCGACGCTCCTGTCGCTCGCCGAAGCCGCGAAGCTCTGCGCGCGCCTCGACAAGTGCCCGGTGCTCGGCAAATCAATCACGTACTCGGTCGCCGTCGCGCTCGACGCGGTCAACTACTCCCTCTGCGTGGACACGCTCGCCGGTCCCGTGCCGCCCACCCACGTCGGGACGGTGCTGCAAGCCGCGGCGCTCTCGTGCGCCGCCCGGGCGAGCTCGTGCATCGAGGCCGGCGCGTGCATCTCGCAGGAGTTCCTCGACGTCGCGGACACGCGCTGCAACAGGATCCCCAAGGACGCCGGCGCCGAGGCGGGCCCCGGCGCGTACCAGTACTGCGACGACGACGCCGGCGCGCTCGTCCGCTGCGACCCGCGCTACACGTTCGACGTCCTGCACTGCCGCACCGGCTACTTCGGCAGCGGCGCGAGCTGCGTGAAGACCCCCGACGGCACGCACACCTGCGCGGTCGGCCCCGATTGCCCGACGACCGTGTGCAACGGCAACCAGCTGGCGTACTGCACGGCATCGGGCGTGCACGTCGTCACCAACTGCGCGCTCCTCGGCCAGGCCTGCGGAAAGGATGTCACCGTCGACGGGGGCGACTTCACGTGCCTCACGAGCGACCGCCTGAAGACGTGCAACGCAGCAGGCTCCGACTGCGACAACCGCATCGTCTCGATCTGCGACGGCTTCGACAGGGGCGAGTTCGATTGCCAGAGCCTCGGCGGCACCTGCAGCAAGTCGGCGGGCACGGCGCGGTGCGCGCGCCCGACGGACGACTGCGCGCCGGAAAATCCGCAGATCAACGTGTGCACCGGCACGCAGCTCTCCCTCTGCGTCGGCGGCAAGGCGACGTCGTTCGACTGCGCGAGCGTCGGCCTCACGTGCAAGCCGGGCACAGCGGGGCTGAGCGGGCGCTGCGGCTGACGCGTTTGCCGCGCCCGTCCCTCATGATCTAAGAAGCGGGCGATGAGCGCGGACGACCTGGAGCGACCGGGCACGGGGCGTGCGTGTCTCGCGGGGCGCGCGCGCGCCGCGGGCGCGGTGCTCCTCGCGTGGTCGCTGCTGGTCGCGGCGGAGAATTTGTTCGTGTCGATCGCCTACCGCCACCTGCTGGCCGGGAGCTGGGAGACCGCCCTCGCGCGGACGCGTATCGCGCCGATCCTCCTCGCGGCGCTGCTCCCCGCGGCGCTCGCGACGAGCGCGCTCGCGCCGTGGCTCGCGCGAACGGCGGGCGACGCGCGGGCGCGGCGCGGCGTCGCGGCCGCGGCCGGCGCGCTCGGGCTGCTCCTCGGGTACGGCGTGACGTTCGGCAGGCACTTCGCGTCGTGGTCGGCGCGGGCGCCGTTCGTCGCGTTCCTGGGCCTCGCGGCGGCGGCCGCGGCGTACACGGCGGCGCCGGCCGCCG
>JAYVXL010000723.1:0-12225 GCA_043785185.1 Myxococcales bacterium | reverse complement strand
GTCTCGAACATCCCTTTGAAGAAGCCGTCCACCGGCAGGCTCCGGCGGTCGGTCTTGATCGTGGCGCCCAAGGCGACGAGCGCGGCCGGGTAGTCCGCCGCCGGGTCGGCGTGGGCCACCGAGCCGCCGAGCGTGCCGCGGTTGCGCACCTGCGCGTCACCGATGCCGCCGGCGAGCCACGTCAGCGCGGGGATGTGCTGCCTCACGAGGTCGGAGGCGTGCACCTCGGCGTGGGTCGTGAGCGCGCCGATGACGAGGTGATCGCCGTCCATCGTGATCCCCGAGAGGTCCTTGCGCAGGGCGGAGAGGCTCACCAAATCGGTCGGCTGCGCGAGCTCCAGCTTGAGCACCGGGATGAGGCTCTGGCCGCCGGCGAGGAATTTCCCCTCCTTCGCGCCCTTTCGGGCAGCGACGGCGTCGGCGAGCGTCTTGGGCGTGTGGAAATTGAAGTTCTCCATGGTCGTCTCCCTTACTCCGCCGCTCGGGTGTTCTTCTTCGCGTCTTGGATCGCGCGCCAGACCTTCTGCGGCGTCGCGGGCATGCTGATGTCCGTTACGCCGACGGATGCGAGCGCGTCGAGGACGCTGTTGATGACCGCCGGCGGAACGCCGATGGCGCCGACCTCGCCGACCCCCTTGGTGCCGAGCGGGTTGTGCGTGCACGGCGTCGCGTGGTTGCCGACCTGGAAGAACGGCAAATCCGCGGCGCGCGGCATCGTGTAGTTCATGTACGAAGCCGTGAGCAGCTGCCCATCGGCGTCGTAGGCCGCCTCTTCGAAGAGCGCCTGGCCGATGCCCTGGGCGAGGCCGCCCTGCACCTGACCGTCGACGATCATCGGGTTGATGACGGTGCCGCAGTCGTCGGCGACGACGACGTCGACGACCTTTACCGTGCCCGTCTCCGGATCGATCTCCGTCTCGACGAAGTGGGTTCCGCCGGGGAACGTGAAGTTCGCCGGATCGTAGAACGCCGACTCCTCGAGCCCCGGCTCGAGCGTCGCGAGCGGGTAGTTGTGCGGCACGTAGGCGGCGAACGCGACCTCGGCGAACGCCTTGGCGCGGTCGGTGCCCTTGACCGTGAATTTGCCGTCCTTGAACTCGATGTCGGCCACGTCGGCCTCGAGCAGGTGCGCGGCGATCTTCTTGCCCTTCTCGATCACCTTGCCGGCCGCCTTCACGATCGCCGAGCCGCCCACCGGCAGCGAGCGCGAGCCGTACGTGCCCATGCCGAAGGACGTCTTGCTGGTGTCGCCGTGGGAGAGCTCGATGTTCTCGATCGGGATGCCGAACTGGTCGGCGGCGATCTGCGCGAACGTCGTCTCGTGCCCTTGGCCGTGGCTGTGGGTTCCGGTGAACACGGTGACGGAGCCCGTCGGGTGCACGCGGACGGAGGCCGATTCGTACAGGCCCGCGCGGGCGCCGAGCGCGCCGGCGACGGCCGACGGCGCGAGCCCGCACGCCTCGACGTACGTGGAGACGCCGAGCCCGCGCAGCTTGCCGCGGGAGGCGGCCTCTTTGCGTCGCTTCTCGAAGTTCTTGTAGTCGATCTTCTCGAGCGCCATCTCCAGCGTCGCCTGGTAGTCGCCGTTGTCGTACTGGAACGCGAGCGGCGTCTGGTACGGGAAGTCCTTCGTCTGGATCATGTTCTTGCGGCGGATCTCGACGCTGTCGATGCCGAGCTCGCGCGCGGCCTTCTCGACGAGGCGCTCGAGGAGGTACGTCGCCTCGGGGCGGCCGGCGCCGCGGTACGCGTCGACCGGCGTAGTGTGCGTGAAGACGGCCTTCACGTTCACGTACACGGCGGGCGTCTTGTACACGCCCGCGAGGAGCGGCGCGTACAGGTACGTCGCCACCGCGGGCGCGAAGAGCTGGAGGTACGCGCCCATGTTCGCGTACGTCGAGAAGTCCATGCCGAGGAACATGCCGTCCTTCGTCAGCGCGACGCGCGCCGTGGAGACGTGATCGCGCCCGTGCGCGTCGGTCACGAACGACTCGAAGCGCTCCGCCGTCCACTTCACCGGGCGGCCGACCTTCGCCGCCGCCCAGGTGACGAGGACCTCCTCGCAGTAGTGGAAGATCTTCGAGCCGAAGCCGCCGCCGATGTCGGGCGCCACGATGCGGAGCTTGTGCTCCGGCACGTGCAGCGTGAACGCCGCCATCAGCAGGCGAATGAGGTGCGGGTTCTGCGACGTCGTGTAGAGCGTGTAGTCGCCGTTCGACGAGTCCCAGTCGCCGATCGCCGCGCGCGGCTCCATCGCGTTGGGGATGAGGCGGTTGTTGGTGACCTCGAGGGTGACGATCTTGTCGGCCTTCTTGAAGGCCTCGTCGGTCTTGGCGCGGTCGCCGAGCTCCCAGTCGTAGCAAATGTTGCCGGGCGCCTGCGGCCACACCTGCGGCGCGCCAGGGGCGACCGCGGCCGCGATCGACGCGACGACCGGCTTCTGATCGTAGTCGATCACGATCGCGTTCGCGGCGGTCTTGGCCTGCGCCTTCGTCTCGGCGACGACCATGACGACCGCGTCGCCGACGTGCCGGACGGTGTCGATGGCGAGCACCGGGTGCGGCGGCTCGACCATCGGCGTCTTGTCTTTGCCCGTCACGAGCCAGCCGCACGGCAGGCCGCCGACCTTGTCGGCCTCGAGGTCCTTGCCCGTGAAGATGCCGACGACGCCCGGCATCTTCGCCGCCGCCGCGAAATCGAGCTTCGCGATGCGCGCGTGCGCGACCTGCGACCGGACGATGTACGCGTACGTCTGGTTCGGCAGCTTGATGTCGTCGACGTACTTGCCCTTGCCGGTGAGGAAGCGCTGGTCCTCCTTGCGCCGGACCGGCGTTCCGATGGTCGGGTTAGACATGGCTCGCCCCTTTGTCCTGCTTGGCGTCTTTCGTTTGCTTCGCGCAGTGCTGAACGGCCTTCACGATGCCGTGGTAGCCGGTGCACCGGCAGATGTTGCCCTCGAGCCACTCCCGGATCTCGTGCTCGGTCGGGTCGGCCTTCCGCTTGAGGAGGTCGATGGCGCTGATGACCATGCCGGGCGTGCAGAAGCCGCACTGCAGGCCGTGGCACTCCTTGAAGGCGTCCTGCATCGGGTGCATCTTGCCGTCCTTCGCGAGCCCCTCGATGGTCGTGACCTCGCGTCCGCTCGCTTCCACGGCGAGCATCGTGCAGCTCTTGACCGATGCGCCGTCGAGCATGACCGTGCACGCGCCGCACTGGCTCGTGTCGCAGCCGACGTGCGTGCCGGTGAGGCTGAGCGTCTCGCGGAGCAGATCGACGAGCAGCATCCGCGGCTCGACGGCGGCGCTCACTTGTTTTCCGTTCACTCGCAGGGCGATGGGTGTGGTCATGGTTCCTCCAACCGAGGCGCGTACGCCTGAGTACTGCTTATGCCTTGAGACGGTGCTGCACTCTCGAGAGCGATGTCAGCCGCCGATGCCACGCATCGACACGTCGGCCGCGCTCGATTCGGTGCAGCCCTTGAACGATTCGCCGTCGGGCTTCATCGTCCACGCGTCGGCGACGGCGTTCGCGATGCCGGTCGCGTCGCCGGAGCGCGCGAGGGTCGCGGCGGAGAGACCGTCGTTCGTGGCGAGGCACGGGCGGAGCATTCCGTCGCTCGCGACGCGAAGGCGGTCGCAGCCCTTGCAGTAGGTGTCGCTCGTGCCGGTGATGAAGCCGACCTTCTTGTGCGCGTCGTGGCGCGCCACGACGTAGCGCGCCGGGCCGCGATCGGCTTCGCGCGCCGCGTCGCCGTCCTCGAGCATGTGCGCGAGCCGCGCGCGCATCTGCGCCGCGGTGACGACGCGGTCCTGCATGTGCGCCCCCTCCCCGACGGCCATCACCTCGAGGAGCCGCGGGACGATGCCCCTCGCCCACGCCCATCGCACGAGCCCTTCGAGCTCGACGTCGTTCTCGCCCTTCACGACGACGGCGTTCAGCTTGATCTCGTCGAAGCCGGCCGCGAGCGCCGCGTCGATGCCGCGCAGAACGCCGTCGAGCTTCCCTCCGCGCGTCATCCGCTTGAAGCGCGCCGGGTCGAGGCTGTCCAGCGACACGTTCACGCGGCGCAGGCCTGCGTCGCGCAAGGGCTGCGCGAGCTTCTCGAGCCGCGTCGCGTTCGTCGTGATCGCGAGATCGTCCAGATCCCTCGTCGCCAGGTACTCGACGACGCGGAGGATGTCACGGTGCAGGAGAGGCTCGCCTCCCGTGATGCGCACGCGCCTCACGCCGGCGCCGACGAGGCCGTCGACCATCGTCCTCCAGGCATCGAAGTCGAGCCGCTCCTCTTCTTCTACGTACCCGTCGTGCCGGTGCGGCCTGCAGTAGACGCACGCCAGATCGCACCGGTCGGTCAGCGAGAGCCGAACGGACCGCGGCGGCGTGGCCGGCGCCGACTTCGGCTGGAGGACTCTCAGCGCGTACATGAGGCGGCGTCTACCTTAGCGGAGACGGCCCGTCTGCGCGCTCACCGCGCCAACGTCGTCCCGAAGAAAAACTCTCCTGCGCCTGCGTTCAGCGAGCGCGCCCGCGCCCCGCCGCCCCGTGACCAACATACGGGCAGTTGGCCCTCGGTACCTCACGCGACATATTTAGAATGTCGCGCGAACTTATCGAAGTGACGCCGCTTCATGCGTCACGGACGCTCAGTGATCGCAGCACCAAAGACCTACAAAAGCACGCGCGACGACACATGATTTATTGACACTCGATCTACGCATCCGTACCGTCGCCAACGTACGTGGGAGAAAGTGGCGGAAAGTGCCAATTCATGGCAACCCCGCCCAACCTCACGTGCGTGGGCACGGTTTCACGAGGGCGCGTCGATGTTCCGCGGTCGCTACGAGCACACGATCGACGCGAAAGGCAGGACCAGCCTGCCCGCGCGGTACCGTGACGTGCTCGGCGCGATGAACGAGCGCCGCATCGTCGTGACGAGCGCCCTCGATCCCTGCCTCGCCGCCTACGCGATGCCGGAGTGGCAAGCGTTCGAGGAGAAGCTCTCGAGGCTCCCGCAGTTCGATCGCAGCGTGCAGAAGCTGAAACGCATCTACGTCTCCGGCGCCGTCGAGTGCGAGGTCGACGACTCTGGCCGCATCCTCGTGCCGCCGACGCTGCGCGACTACGCGGGGCTCAAGAAGGACGTCCTCTGGGCCGGGAGCGGCAAGTACGCCGAGCTCTGGGACCGAGACGCGTGGAAGGCCACGTTCGACACGACCGAGGACGAGCGCCGCGATATCAGCGTCCGCCTCGCGGAGCTCGGCCTATGACGAACGCCCAACTCGCGCTCCCCGGCCTCGCCGAGCCGCTCATCGAGTGGGTGTTCTGCGAACAGGGCGAGGAGGAGAACGACGTGCAAGGCTTCGCCCACGCGACCGTGATGATGCGCGAGGTGATCGCGGCGCTGGCCCCGGAGTCGGGCGGCGTTTATGTCGACGTGACCCTCGGCGGCGGCGGGCACACCGAGGCGATCTGCGAGGCGTCGCCCGACGCCCGCGTCATCGCGATCGACCGCGATCTCGTCGCGATCGAGGCGGCGCGCGCCCGACTCGCGCGCTTCGCGGACCGCGTCACGATCGTTCATTCGAGCTTCGGTGAGATCCGCAACGTGCTGGCGGAGCTCGGCGTCTCTCAGGTGAGCGGCATCTGCGCCGACCTCGGCGTCAGCTCCCCGCAGATCGACGACGCAGGCCGCGGCATGAGCTTTCGCCACGAAGGTCCCATCGACATGCGGATGGACCAGAACCACGGCGAGACGGCGCTCGAGCTCATCGCCCGGATGACGGACGACGACCTCGCCAACGTCATCTACAACTACGGCGACGAGCGCCGCTCGCGCCGCATCGCGCGCAGCATCAAGCGCGCGTACGGCGACAACGAGCTGCGCACGACGCTCGACCTAAGGCGCGCGATCGTGCGCGCCGTCGGCCCCGTCCGCGTCGGCGGCGTCGACCCGGCGACGCGGGCGTTCCAAGCCCTGCGGATCGCCGTCAACCGCGAGCTCGAGGAGCTCGAGCAGCTCATCGCCGCGCTGCCCGAGCTCGTGCAGGACGGGGGCGTCGCCGCCATCATCAGCTTCCATTCGCTGGAAGATCGCCCGGTCAAGCGGGCGTTCCAGGACCGGGACACGTGGACACCGCTCACCAAGAAGCCTCAGCTCGCCGGCGACGAGGAGCGCGCAGAGAACCCGCGTTCCCGCAGCGCGAAGCTGCGCGCCGCCCGAAGGAGCGCGAGGTCGTGAGCCGGAAGGGCACCCACGTCTTCATCGCGCTCTGGACGCTCGCCGTCACCGCCAGCGTGTGCGCGTTCGTGCTGCACCTCGCGATGCGGGGGCGCACCGTGGCGCTCGGCTACGAGCTCGGCCGCGCGCACGCCGAGCAGGCGCGCCTGCGCGAGGTGAAGCGCGTCCTGCAGGTGGAATCGGCGAGCTACAAGACGCCCGAGCGCGTCGAAATCGTCGCGCGCACGCTCCTCGGGATGGAGCCGCCGGCGGCCGACCGCATCGTGCCGCTCGCGGCCGCCGCGGACCCCGGCGGGCGCGGCGAGAAGAAGGACCCGCTCGCCGAGAAGGACGAGGCGACGCCGCCGTGAGGAACCTCGACCCCAAGCGTGCCAGGTGGATTCGCCTCCGCATGGGGGTGCTCTGCGGTGTCATGGGCCTGGGCGTCGGCGGACTCGTGTCGAGCGCCTACCGCGTTCAAGTGGAGGACGGCCCCAAGTGGCGCGAGACGGCCGAACGCCAGCGCCAGCGCCGCCTCCACATCGAGCCGAAGCGCGGCACGATCCTCGATCGCAACGGGACGCCGCTCGCCGTCAGCGTCGAAGTGCCGAGCGTGAGCGCCGACGTCGTCGAGCTCCTCCGCGGCACGGAGGGCGCGCCGCAGCAGGAGGCCGCGCTGCGCGACGCCGCGACGCGCGTAGGCTCGGCGCTCAACCTCGACGCGAACGAGCTCTACGGCCGCCTCGCGACCAAGCACCGCTTCGTCTGGCTGAAGCGCCGCATCTCCGGCGAGGAGGCGGCGGCGCTGCGCGACCTGGGCGATCCGAAGAAGCAGCAACACCCGGTAAAGGGCCTCGCGATCGAGGGCGAGGGCCACCGCTACTACCCCGGCCGCGAGCTCGCCGGCCCGGTGCTCGGCTTCGTCGCGCCGGACGGCTTCGGCAAAGACGGCCTCGAGCTCGCGATGGACGACGAGCTGCGCGGCCACGTCGAAGAGGTGAAGGGCCTCCGCGACCGCGCCGGCCGCCTCATCTTCTCCGAGGGCGTCACCGACGAGGGCGCGCTCGCGGGGCACGACGTCTTCCTCACGCTCGACGAGGGCATCCAGCACGTCGCCGAGCGCGAGCTCGACGCGGCGCACGGGACGTACGAGACGAAGGGCGCGTCGATCACCGTCCTCGATCCGAACACCGGTGAGATCCTCGCGCTGGCGTCGAGCCCTGGGTACAACCCGAACGACTACGGCGACAGCGAGGCGGACGCGCGGCGCCTGCGCGCGGTCACCGATCGCTTCGAGCCGGGCAGCGTCATGAAGGTGTTCACCTTCGCCGCGGCGCTCGCGGCCGGCAGCCTCAAGCCCACCGAGCAGATCTACTGCGAGCACGGCAGCTACCAGGTCGGCAACGTCACCATCCACGACACCCACCTCAACGACTGGCTCACGCCGACGCAGATCCTCGCGAGGAGCTCGAACATCGGCGCGCTCAAGATCGGGCTCGGCCTCGGCGAGCCGGGCCTGTACGCCGCGTTCCGGCGCTTCGGCTTCGGCGAGCCCACGGGGCTTCCGCTCCCCGGCGAGGCCGCGGGGGTGCTGCGTCCGCGCGCGCGCCCGTGGTTCGAGGTCGAGACGGCGAACGCGTCGTACGGGCAAGGCATCAGCGTCACCACCGTGCAGCTCGCGCTCGCGATGGGCGCGATCGCCAACGGCGGCCGCCTGCTCGAGCCGCTCCTCGTCCGCAAGGTCCACGACGGGCGCGGCCAGCTCGTGCGCGAGGGCGTGCCCCGGGTTCGTCGCGAGGTCGTTCCCGCGCACGTCGCCAAGATGGTGAGCGAGATGCTGACGGCGGTCGTCGAGGGCGACGGCACCGGCGTCGAGGCGGCGATGACCGGCTTCCGCGTGGCCGGAAAGACGGCGACCGGGCAGAAATTCGATTCGGCGACCGGCAAGATGTCGATGGAGAAGTTCACCGCCTCGTTCGTCGGCTTCGTGCCAGCCGAGCGGCCGCGCCTCGTCATCGCCGTCGTCCTCGACGAGCCGATGATCGGCCACGCCGGCGGCAACCTCGCGGGCCCCGTGTTCCGCCGCGTCGCCGAGGCGAGCTTGCGGTACCTCGGCGTCACGCCGCCGCCGGGCGCCAAGGTCGCAAAGGTGACGCGCGCGGGCGATCCCGCCGACGTCACGCTCACCGTGATGCACCCGAAGGACGCGGTCGACGCGCCCGGCGCGCCGGCGGCGGCCCCCGCGGCGGCGCCCGCGCCCGGCTCGGTGAAGGTGCCCGACGTCTCCGGCCAGGGCGCGCGCGACGCCGTCAAGGCCGTCACCCAGGCCGGGCTCCTCCCGCAGATCGAGGGCTCGGGCCGGCTCGTGCGCCAGAGCCCGACCGCCGGCGCCACGGCGCCGAAGGGGAGCACGGTGCGCCTCGTGCTCGAGCCGGCGTCATGACCGGCCTGTCACTCGCGGACGTTGCCCGGGAAATTCCGGGCGATACGCGCATCGTCGGCGACGCCAAGGCCATGGTCCGCGGCGTGCATCACGATTCACGACGCGTGGCGCCCGGCGATCTCTTCGTCGTGCGCAAGGGAACGACCAGCGACGGCGCGCGCTTCCTCGGGGACGCGAAGGCGTGCGGCGCGGTCGCCGTGCTCGCCGAGCACGACGCGGCGCTGCCGCCCGATCTCGGGCTGCCGGTGATTCGCGTCGCGGACGTCAAGGACGGGCTCGCGTACGCCGCCGCCGCCGTCTACGGCCACCCGGCGTTCAGCCTCGAGATCGTCGGCGTGACCGGCACGAACGGCAAGACGACGACGACGCACCTCGTGCGCGCCGCCGTCGACGCGGCGGCGGGGCGCCCGGCGTGCGGAACCGTCGGCACGGTCGGCCACACGTTCGCGGGCAAGACGACGGAGGCGTCGCACACGACACCCGAGGCCGACGAGCTCGCGCGCGTCCTCGCGGCGATGCGCGCCGCGGGCGCGTCGCACGTCGCGATGGAGGTCTCGTCGATCGCGCTCGATCTCGGTCGCGTGCGCGCCGTCCGGTTTCGGGTCGCCGCGCTCACGAACTTGACGCAGGATCACCTGGATTTTCACGGCTCGATGGACGCGTACGCCGCCGCGAAGCGCGCGCTCTTCACCGCGTGCGGACCGGGCTCGGCCGTCGTGAACGTCGGCGACGCGTTCGGGCGCTCGCTCCTGAGCGTCGTCAAAGCGCCGCTCGTCCGCGTCTCCGCGCAGATCGGGGCGGCGGCCGACATCGCGCCGCGCGCCGTGAAGATGAGCGCCGACGGGATGGACGTCGTCGTCGCGACGCCGAGAGGCGACGTGCGGCTCGTCTCGCGCCTCGTCGGCGCGCACAACCTGGAGAACATCGTCGTCGCGCTCGGCATCGCGCACGCCCTCGAGCTGGACCTCGGTCGCGCGGCGCAAGGCATCGCCGCCGAAGCGGGCGCGCCGGGCCGGCTGGAGCGGTGCGATGCGCCGGGGGACGACGTCACGGTGCTCGTCGACTACGCCCACACGCCCGACGCGCTCGCGCGCGTGCTCGACAGCGTCAAGGCGGCGTCCGCCGCGCGTCTGTGGTGCGTCTTCGGGTGCGGCGGCGACCGCGACGCGACCAAGCGCGGCCCGATGGGCGCCGCGGCCGGCGCGCGCGCGGACGCCGTCGTCGTGACGAGCGATAACCCGCGCTCGGAGGATCCCGCGGCGATCGCCGCGCCGATCGAGGCCGCGGTCACGGCGAGTGGCCTGGGGCGCGCGTCGTTCGAGGAGCTCGGCGCGGGCGCGCGCGGCTACGTCGTCGAGCTCGATCGCGCGCGGGCGATCGCCCGCACCATCGACGCGGCCGCGCCCGGAGACGTCGTGCTCCTCGCCGGCAAGGGCCACGAGGACTACCAGATCGTCGGCGCGACGAAGCGCCACTTCGACGATCGCGAGGAGGCCCGCTCCGCGCTGGCCACGCGGCGCGCGCGCAAGGGCGCGCCCAAGCAAGGCGCGGCGACCTGATGGCGACGCCGATTCCCCCGAACCAGGCGACCTTCAGCGCGCGCGCGCTCGCGGGCGCGGCGAACGCGGCGCACGCGACGTTCCGCGGGATGGACCACGCGATCGTCGGCGTCACCACCGACAGCCGCGCCGTTACGCCCGGCTGCGCCTTCGTCGCGTTGCGCGGCGAGCGCTACGACGGCCACGCCTTCCTCGAAGCTGCAGTGCGTGGCGGCGCGCGGCTCGTCGTCGTCGAAGAGGGGCGCGGCGACGCTGCGCGCGACGTCGACGTCGTCGAGGTGAAGGACACGCTCGTGGCGTGGGGCGCGCTCGGCCGCGCGCACCTTCGCGCGTGGCGTCACGCGGCGCACGTGGGTCGCGCCGTGGCGATCACCGGCAGCGCCGGTAAGACGACGACGAAGGAGCTCACGCACGCGCTCCTCTCCACGTGGGGCGACACCCACTTCACCGCCGGCAACCTCAACAACCGGGTCGGTCTCCCCGCCGTCCTGCTCGGCGCCGAGCCGCACCACCGCTTCGGCGTCTTCGAGATCGGCATGAGCGTCCCCGGCGAGATCGCCGCGATGGCGGCGTTGGTCGAGCCGGAGGTGGCCGTCATCACGAACGTCGGCGTCGCGCACGCCGAGGGCGTGGGCGGGACGCGCGAGCTCGTGGGGCGCGAGAAGGGCGCGCTCTTCGAGGCCCTCGCGCCGCGCGCCGTCGCGGTCGTGAACGCGGACGACGACGTCGCGATGGCGCAGCTGCCGCGCGCGCGCGCGGCCCGCGCCGTCTCGTTCGGCCGCGCACCGGCGGCGAGCTACCGCCTCGCGGAGCGCACGTCGCGCGGCGCGAGCGGAGCGCGCGTTCGGATCGAAAGGCCCGTCGGCGGGCGGCTCGAGCTCGAGTTTCCGCTGGCCGGCGAGCACGCCGCGATCGATCTGCTCGCCGCCCTCGCCGCCGCCGAGGCCGCGGCGGGCGAGCCCATCGAACAGGCGCGCGCGCAGGCGGCCCTCGCCGCGCTCGGCACGCGCGTCGGGCTCGCGGGTCGCGGCGGCGTCCGCGTCCTCCCGGGCGACGTGTGGGTCATCGACGACACCTACAATGCAAATCCGAGCAGCATGCGCGCCGCGCTCGCGTCGCTGGTTGAAATCGCCGCCGCCGCGACGCCGCGCCGCCGCGTGGTCGCCGTGCTCGGCGAGATGAAGGAGCTCGGCCCCCTCGCCGAGGCGGAGCACGCGGCGATCGGCGACGCGCTCGTCGCCGCAGACGTCTCGCTCGCGATCTCGTGCGGAGGCCTCATGGACCGCGCGATCGACCGCGCGGCGGCCGGCGGCACACCGACGCTGCGCGCCGCGACGACCGACGCCGCCGCCGCGCTCGCCGTCCGCGAGGTGCGCGCGGGCGACGTCGTCCTCGTGAAGGGGTCGCGCTCGGTCGGCACCGAGAAGGTCGTGGCCGCCCTCGCAGACCGCGCGGCCTCCGGCCAAGCGAGGCCCGCGTGATCTACGAGCTCCTCTACGCCCTGCGCCACGAGGCGAGCTGGCTCGGCTGGCTCAACGTCCTCCGCTACGTCCCGTTTCGCATCATCGCGGCGACGCTGACCGCGATGATGATCTCGTTCTTCGTCTCACCGTGGTTCATCCGCGAGCTGCAAAAGAAGCAGATCGGCCAAGTCGTCCGCGAGGACGGGCCCGAGGGCCACAAGACGAAGGCCGGCACGCCGACGATGGGCGGCGCGCTCATCCTCCTCAGCGTGCTCGTCCCCACCATCATGTGGTGCGACCCCCGCAACGTCTTCGTGTGGGCGACGACCGCGGTGACGGCCGGCTACGGCGTCATCGGGTACCTCGACGACTACCTCAAGATCAAGTTCAAGAACTCCAAGGGCCTGCCCGGCCGCTACAAACTGCTCGGGCAAATGCTCATCGGCGGCGCGGTCCTGTCGTACGTCTTCCTCGCGCAGGAGCACGTGCCGACGGACTGGTGGGACATCCGCTTCCGGCTCTCGCTCCCGTTCGTCTCGTTCG
>JAYVXL010000722.1:0-3845 GCA_043785185.1 Myxococcales bacterium | reverse complement strand
GGCTCCAAAAGAGTTGGGCCTCAAAACTTTTGGCGCGCTCGCGCGTCTGAGGCGGCATGAAGACTCGGCGCCTCGAAAGGGCGCTGACGATCGGTCTCGCCGCGTGCGCGGTGTGGGCCTCGTCGGCGTGTGTCCGCTCTCGTGTTGGGACGAGCCAGACGTCGCCGCCCGTGGAGGTGGCGGCCGGGGACGCGCCGCAGGCCGCCCAGGCCGCGGCGCCCGCCGCGCCAGCCGCGGCGAGCGCCGCGCTGAAAGACCGCACCGTCGGCGAGCCGAAGACGTTTGGCAACCTCACGGTCATGCCGATCTTCGCCGCGTCGCAGGTCGACGTCGGGCCGCTCACGACGCTCGATGCGGCGATGGCCAAGGGGCAGGCGGTCGTCCGCGAGGTCGGCGCCGACAACGGCGACGGCCCGCCTGCGAACGCGTCGAACCGCCGCGGCCAAGGCCAAGGCCACGGCGGCGGCGGAGGCCCGCAGGTGAACACGCTCGTCCTCGAGAACAAGGGGGACGTCGCCATCTACGTGCTCGCCGGCACGATCGTGAAGGGCGGCAACCAGGATCGCCAGATCGGCCAGGACTTCGTCATCGAGCCGAAGCAGACGACGCCGATCGACGCGTTCTGCGTCGAGCACGGGCGCTGGACGGCGTCGCGCGAAGGGCAGGCGACGGGAGGGAAGTTCACGTCATCGCAGCAGGTCGTCGTGACGAGCAAGGTCCGCGCGGCCGCGCAGTACAAGAAGAACCAGAGCGAAGTTTGGGACAACGTCGAGAAGGTGAACGAGGCGCACCACAAGAGCGCGCAGTCGGGCACGCTGCTGGCGACGCTCGACGCGCCCGACGTGCAGAAGAGCCGCGCCGAGCTCACCCAGAAGGTGACCGCGCTCCTCGCGACGGCGGCGCCGAACGACAAGCTCGTCGGCTTCGCGTACGCGGTCGACGGGCAGGTGAAGGGCGCGCGGTGGTTCGCGAGCCACAAGGTGTTCGAGCTCTTTCGCGGCCAGCTCGTGAGCGGCGCGGCGGTGGACGCGCTGACGGCGCAGGCCGAGCGCGGCGGGGCGGCGCCCCCGGCGAGCGCGCCGGTCAAGGCGGACGCGGTCGTCAAATTCGTCTCCGACGTCGACTCCGCCAAGCTGAGCGACAAGCGCGAGAACGCCGGCGGCACGAACGAGTACCGCGAGTCGCCGCAAGCGTACGGGTCGAAGGCGTTCCGAAAGCCGAGCCCCGCGGCCGCGACGGCGCCTACGCCGCCGGCGGTCCCGATCAGCGAGGACTACCTCATCAAATGAGTCTCGCGCGTCACCGCACCGGCGGCGGCGGCGGCGCGATGCCCTTGAGATCGAGGCCGCCCGGGTACTGGTAGCTCGTCGCGATGCCGTATCCGATGACCTGGATGCCGAACGGCTTGTCACCGGTCATGACGTGCGCGCCGTTCTGGCCTGCGCCGAGCTTGATCCGCGCGACGCCGAGGCCGTTCACGCCCACGGGCGTGATCGCGGCGGACGCGCCGGTGCCGTCGAGCGTCAGGTTCGTCCCGGTGGGGGCGACGACGTCGACATAGCTGATGTCGTAGTCCGCGGGCGCGAGGAAGATGTACTTCGTGCGGAACTGCTCGACGGCGATCATCTGACTCTGCGACGGGTCGCCTTCGGCGCTGTTGCCGCCTCCCGGGTCGACCATGGAGCCGCCCGGCATGAACGATGCGACCGAAAACTCGTGATCGCCGGTGACCTCGAAGTCCTTGTTGACCATGCCGCAGTCGAGCACTTGCCCCGCGTTGACGGTCGCCGCGCACGGCGCGCCGCCGCCGTACGAGAGCCTCGTCCCATCGACGTTGCCGTAGATACGGACGTTGTGCGCGACCGGCTTGCCCTTGGGGCCCGTCGGGACGGTGACGAGGTAGTGCTTGCCGAGCGTTTCGGCGGGGAGCACGCTCTCCTCGGTGTGGTCGCACGTCGGCACCCCTTTGGGGATGTTGATGCACGGAACGCCCGCGATGACCTGGACCGGCTTGTCCGCGGAGACCTGCGAGCCGCTGAGATCGAACGCCTGGCCTACCGGGCCGACGACCTCGGCGACGTCGCCTGCGTTCAGCGTGAAGGAGAGGACGCCGCCCGGGCCGGTTTGCGCGATCTTTCCACCGGCGAGGACGCTGCCCGTCGCCGAGATCTTTACCTTCACGTTCGTGCCGTCGGCCGTCCCGGTGACCGCGAAGTATGCGCCCATGACGTCGATCGGACCGTTGGGGCCGTTGTCCTCGGTCCAGCCGTGGATGCCGGCGACGCGGTAGTTGCCGGTCATCGCCGTCGTCGGCAAGAGCAGCGACGCGTCGTTCGAGAACGAATCGCACGGCGCGCCGAACGGGTTGTTCGGGCCGCCCGGGCAGGCTGACCAGTCTTTGCCCGGGGGGCCGCCCTTGCCCTGGTACTCGAGCGCGTTGAACTGGTAGACGGTCACCGGGAAGGAGCTGACGAGGTGGTACGCGCCGCCGGCCGAGAAGACCGACGAGGTCATCGGCGTCGCGGCGGTCTGCGCGTCGTAGTCGGGCCCCTTCAAGTCCTTCACCCACGGCAAGTAGACCGTGACGAGCTGCTGCGGCGCGACCGACACCTTCTTGCTGAAGCCGCCGGGGCCCGTGACGGTGACGTCGGCCGTGTTCTGGCCGGCGTTGGCGACCACTGCGGCGAAGTCGAAGATGGACCACACGTTGTTCGCGACGACGGTGGGCCAGTAGTCGCACCCGATGTACGACTTCTGCGCGGCGGCCTGCGCGCAGGTCACCGGGTCTCCCGTCGGACCGCCGGAGCTCGCGGCGCCGTCGCCGCCCAAGTCGCCGCCGTCGCCGAACAGACCGCTCGAGCCGCTCGCGCCGCCGCTGCTTCCGCTGCTGGCGCCGCTGCTCCCGCTGCTCCCGTCGCCGAAGCCGTTGCCGTTCTTGCTGCCGCTGCACGCCACGGCCAGAAGGAGCACCGCCACACCCGATACCCCGAAGCTCGAAAAGCCGCGTTTCATAGCGTGGACCGTAGCACTCGCCCGGCGATTTGCCGCCCAGAATGCGTCTCCAAAACGGCCCCCTCGGGGCCGCCGAAACCGGTACGATTCGGGGCATGAGCGAGTTCGCCCTCAAGACGGCGCTCCCCCCGTACCTGCGCGAGGAGCAGCAGCGCATCGAGAAGCTCGCCGCCGCCGAAGGGCTCGATTTCTTCCCGATCGTCTTCGAGATCCTCACCTACGACCAGATGAACGAGATCGCCGCGTACGGCGGCTTCCCGAACCGGTTCCCGCACTGGCGCTACGGGATGGAGTACGAGCGCCTCGCCAAGAGCTACGAGTACGGCCTCTCGAAAATCTACGAGATGGTCATCAACAACAACCCCTCGTACGCGTACCTCCTCGAGGGCAACTCGCTCGTCGACCAGAAGCTCGTCATGGCGCACGTCTGCGCGCACGTCGACTTCTTCAAGAACAACTTCTGCTTCCGCGCGACGGACCTGGACGTCGGCGGGCGCACCGTCGATCCGGCGGTACGGCGCGCGGACTACGATCCGAACCGCCGCTGGATCGACAAGATGGCCAACCACGGCTCGCGCATCCGCCGGCACGTGGCGCGTCAGGGCGTGAACAAGGTCGAGGAGTTCGTCGACCATTGTCTGTCGCTCGAGAACCTGATCGATCTCCACGCCGCGTTCAGCGGCAGGCGCGCGCCGCCGCGCGGCCCCGACGATCCGGAAGAAGAGGCGAAGGAAGTGCCGCGCCTCAAGTCCGGGCGCGACTACATGGAGCACTTCATCAACCCCGCCGAGTACCTCGAAGAGCAGCGCGTCAAGATCCAGGCCGAGAAGGAC
>JAYVXL010000721.1:0-12259 GCA_043785185.1 Myxococcales bacterium | reverse complement strand
GTCTCGCCGTGCACGACGTGTCCGCCGCCCTTGCCGCCCTTGCCGGACTTGATCATCGTGTCCTTGCCGAGCGCGATCATGAGCTGCACGTCGCGGATCGTGCCGTCGGCGCCGTCGCGGTCCGCCTTGTTCACGGCGAACACGTCCGCGCTCTCCATGATGCCGGCCTTGAGCGCCTGCACGTCGTCGCCCATGCCCGGCGCCATGACGACGAGCGTGGTGTGCGCCGTGCGCGTGATCTCGAGCTCGTCCTGGCCGACGCCGACCGTCTCGACGATGACGACGTCGGCGCCCCACGCGTCCACCACGCGGACCATGTCCCGCGCCGAGCGCGAGAGGCCGCCCATGTGGCCGCGGGTCGCGACGGAGCGGATGAAGACGCGCGGATCGGTCGTGTGGCGCTGCATGCGGATGCGGTCGCCGAGGATGGCGCCGCCGGAGTACGGGCTCGACGGGTCGACCGCGATGACGCCGACCTTCGCGTCCCTCGCTCGGTACACCTCGATGAGGCGATCGGTGAGCGTGGACTTGCCGGCGCCAGGGTTGCCCGTCACGCCGACGACGAACGCGCGCCCGGTGCTCGGAAAGATGGCTTTCAGCGCCTCCGCGTAGCCGGGGAGGCGATCGTCGACGATGCGCATGAGCCGGGCGCAGGCCCGTACATCGCCCTCGAGCACGCGCTTGGCGAGTTCCATCATTTGATGGCGGCGATCTTCTTCCCAACGGCGGCGGCGTCAACCGGTCCCTTCGATTTCAGGGCCTCCTGGTACGCCTTCTTCGCGCCGTCGGGCTGGCCGTCGCTGGCCAGCGCGTCGCCGTACGCGACCCAGGCGGGGCCCCACGTCGGGAAGTCCTGCGTCGCCTTCATCCCGAACGCGCGCGCGCTCGTGAAGCGGCCGGCCTTGCCGCACGCGTCGGCGGCGTGCACGAGCGGCGCCGGATCGGTGCCGTCGAGCCCGTGCGCGTCCTGGTAAGCCTCGAGCGCGAGATCGATCTCGCCCTTCGCGGCCTGCGCGTCGCCCAGGAGGAGCTTCGCGGCCGCGGAGTTCACGACGATCTTGAGCGCCGACTCCGCGGCGCGCACGGCGAGCTCCGGCTGGTTCTCGGCGAGCGCGATCCGCCCGAACGTGACGTGCGGCCCGGCGTCGTTCGGATCGCTGCGAATGGCGGCCTCCGCGGCGCGCCGCGCGTCGCCGAGGTGGCCGCGCGCGAGCAGGGCCTCCGCGAGCCTGTGCTCGGCCGCGGCGAAGCCCACGCGCTCCCTCGCGGCGCGCGCGAGCAGCTGGACGGCCTCGTCGGTCGGGCCGAGCGAGGCGCCGAGCTCGTACGACGCCTCGGGGCTCGCGGGGTCGAGCCGCAGCGCCTCGCGGAGCGCGCGCCGCGAGGCGTCGCGGTCGAGCGCGGCGAGCATGTGGCCGAGCGCGACGTGGGCGTCGGGTCGATCGGGTGCCCACGCGATCGCCTGCCGGTAGAGAGCCTCGGCGTCTTTCGGCTTGCCCTCGAGCTCGCGCGCGGTGGCCTCGGCGAGCTTCGCCTCGTACGCGCCTTTGCCCTCGCCGCGCTTGGCCGCGTCGCCCGCGAGCGCGAGCGCCGTCTCGACGAGCGCCTCGCTCGCGCGACGCCACGACAGGTGCGCCTCGGCCGCGCACGCGTGTCCGGCGACGCCGCCGCCGGGGAGCGCGCCGGTGACCTTGCACTGCACCATCGCCGGTCCGAAGTCGCCGCGCGCGAGCAGCGTCCGCGCGAGCTCCCAGTGGAGCTCGATCGTGAGCCCCTGCGCGCGCGTCTGGAGCACGCCGCGACGGAGCTCCTCGAGCGCCTCCTTCGTCTTGCCGCCGCGGCGCAGCGCGCGGCCGAGCGCCAGCGACGCGGCGGCGTCGGCAGGGTGGGCCTTCGCCTCGGCCTTGCACGCGTCGACCACGGTGAGCTGCGCCGACGCGCGCGCGGGCGCGAGGCTCGCCGCGAGCGTCAGCGCGACGCCGAGAACGAGACCGCGAGAGCGCCGCGTGCTTGCAGAGTGCATGGGAAGGATCACTTGTTTTTTAGCACATTCCGCGCGCCGATCCGCTGCTGGGCCCACCCGGCGGCCTCGCGGACGGTCGCGGCCGGATGCCCCGCCGCGGCCGCGGCGAGCGCGGGCCGCGCGGTCTCGTCGCCGGTGTTCCCCAGCACGATCGCGGCGTTCCGCGCCAGGCCGTCCCGCGTCGCGCGGTGCACGGGGCTCCCCTCCGACACGCGCGCCCACGCCGCCTCGCCCGGCGCGAGGAGGTCGGCGAGCGCGAGCTCCCCCCAACGCGCGTGCGGCGCGAAGCGATCCCCCGCGGTTCGGTCGGCCTGGTTGAACGGGCACACGGTCTGGCAGTCGTCGCACCCGAACAGGTGCCCGCCGATGCCAGGGCGGAGCTCCTCGGCGATCGGGCCGCGGTGCTCGATCGTGAGGTACGCGACGCACCTGCGCGGGTCGAGCACGAACGGCTTCGGGAACGCCTTGGTCGGGCACGCGTCGAGGCAACGCGTGCACGCGCCGCATCGCTCGCCGATCGGCGTGTCCGGCGTGAGCGCGAGCGTCGTGATCACCTCGCCGAGCACGAGCAGCGAGCCTTGCCCGGGGACGATGAGCAGCCCGTTCTTGCCGACGAAGCCGAGGCCCGCGCGCGCCGCCCACGCGCGCTCGAGGATGGGCGCGTCGTCGACGAGCGGCCGCGCGTGCACCGGCGCGTCGGGCGTGCCCTGCCGGCGGAGAAAGGCGGCGAGCTGCCGCAGCTTTTTGCGGAGGCCGTTATGGTAGTCGCGCCCGCGCGCGTACCGCGCGATGGTGCGGGCGAGCGCGGGGTCGGCCTCCTCCTCGGCGCGCGCGCGCTGGTAGCGTCGGGCGACGCAGACGACGCTGCGGGCGCCGGGGAGCATCTCCGCGGTGTCGAGCCTGCGACGGACCTCGGCGTTCTCCGCGAGCCAGCCCATCTCGCCGTGCATGCCGGCGGCGACGAACGCCTCGTACCGCGCGAAGTCCTCGGCCAGCGGCACGTCGGCCGCCGCGACGCCGACGGCATCGAACCCGTAACCGCGCGCCGCGTCGCGGACGCGCGCGTCGAGGCTTGCAGGCGGCCAGGTTTTGGGTTTCACGCTCATCTGTGGGCTAACGCGCCAACCCGTGCGGCAAATGGCGCCCCGCGCCGTGTAGCGCCTTTGAGACGCGGTCGCGCGGGCCCGCCCGGGCGCTTTCGGCTAGTGTAACGCGCCCATGAAGACCTTGGCCTTCGCATCCGCCTTGTCCGCCCTCTCTCTTTGCTTTTACGTCTCCGCGGGGTGCAGCAGCGCCTCCAAGCCCGCGGCCGCGGGGGGCGATGGCGGCGTCGGCGCGACATGCGCGGCGCCTGCCACGCTCGCGAACACGACGTTCTGCGGGACGTGCGCGTTCTCGTCCTCCGCGAGCCCGGCGACGTGCAAGGACAACCGCCCCATGAACGCGTGCTGCGCGTGGGTGCAGGAGCCCAAGGTGGAGGCGCAGCGCGGCGTCGGACTGCACAACTTCGGCGCGCCGAGCGGCGCGACGGCGCCCGACCTCGACTGCCTCGCGAGCCCCGCCCCTCTCGGCACGCCCAAGACGGTGAAGCTCAAGGGATTCGTCAAGCTCTTCTCGAGCGGCAACGACTCGTCGGGCGTCAAGATCGAGATCTTCAAGGAGGGCGCGAACGGCGCGCTCGGCGACCTCGTCGGCACGGCGTTCACGACGTCGAACGACGACGTGAAGGATCCGCCCCAGACGCCGCAGCCGACGTGGTCCAGCAAGTGTCCGACGGACGGCTGCAAGCTCCGCTCGTACACCTACGACGGCGTGCCGACCGAGACGCCGCTCATCGTCAAGACGAGCGACGCGACCGGCACCGGTAACACGTGGAGCGAGCTCTACGACTACAACATCTACGTCCCCAACTCCGCGGTCGACGGCTCGAACACCGCGCCGTACGACCCGTCCGCCGTCGCGGCGACCGACGTGAACACGGTCGCGTCGGCGGCCGGCGGCTTCACCATCAAGCCGGACAAGGGCGTCCTCGCCGGCGAGGTCCACGACTGCGGCGACGTGCGACTCTCCGGCGCGATGGTCGACACCGACCTCCCGCACGAGGGCGAGATGTTCTACTTCAACGACGTCGAGAGCGATCCGCTCCCCGACAAGACGCGCGCCCCGCAGGGCCTCGGCACGAGCAAGCTCGGTCTCTTCGGAGCGCTCAACATCGAGACGGGCAAGCCGATGCACATCAGCGCCGTCATCAAGAGCGGCGGCAAAGACGTGCTGCTCGGCACGTACACGGTGCAGCTCTTCCCCGGCGCCATCACCGCGCTGTCGTTCCGCGGGCGCCGCCCGTGGCAGAAGTAACCGCGCTCTTTGGCGGACATGTCCGGCTGCACCAGCCGGCGCGGGGCGAGGGCTACCGCGTCAACGTCGACGCCCTCTTGCTCGCGGCGTTCGCCGCCGGCGGCGGGCGGCGCGCGCGCACATGCGTAGATCTCGGCGCGGGGGTCGGCGCGGTGGCGCTCGCGCTCCTCCACGCCGGCGCCGTCGAGCGCGCGCTGCTCGTCGAGATCGACGCGCGCGCCGCGGAGCTCGCGCGGAGGAACCTCGGCGAGAACGGCTGGGCGGCGCGCGGCGAGGTCGTCTGCGCGGACGTGGCGGGCGCGGCGCGCGATCTGGGCGGGCGCGCGCAGCTGGTGGTGTGCAACCCGCCGTATTTCGCGCCGGGGCGCGGCCGGCCGGCGTCGGAGCCGTCGCGCGCGCGCGCCCGCACGGGCGAGCTCGCGGCGTTCGCGGGCGCGGCGCGGGCGTTCCTCGGGCGACGCGGGCGCGCGTGCTTCGTATACCCGGCAGGCGAGCTCTTCGCGCTCTTCACGACGCTGCGCGCCGCGGGGCTCGAACCGAAGCGCTTGCGCGCGGTGCACGCGAGCGCGGCGCGTCCCGCGCGCGTGGTGCTCGTCGAGGCGCAGCCGGGCAAGCCCGGCGGGCTCGTCATGGAGGCGCCGCTCATCGAGACGTGACGACCGCGACCGCTCACTCTCCGAGGAGCCGGTCCAGCGTGATCGCGCACGCCGCGCGCACGCTCAAATGGTTGTAGCCCGACGGTTGCCCCGAGCGGATCGGCGCCAGCGTCTCGTCGGCCATCGCGAGCGCTGCAGGCGCGAGGCCCCAGCCGGTGCCGAAGAGGATCACCACGGGCTTGCCCTCGCCGGCGAGCCGCGCGCGGCCCTCGGCGAGCGTGATCGGCGGCGCCACGTCGCGCGCGGCGGTGACCCAGACCTCGATCGCATCGCGGCCGCCGAGCGCCTCGAACGCCGCCTCCAGCGACGGCACGGTGCGCACGAGCGCGAGCGCGATCTTGCGGTCGGGGATGCGCTTGCCGCTCGACCCGTTGAGCCAGTGGTCGGTGATCTTGGCGACGAGCTCGCGCTGCGCGTCGATGGGGTGCACCAGGAAGTAGTCCGTGCACCCGTACGTGCGCGCGCTGCGCGCGAGATCGTGCACGTCCAGGTTCGTGATCGCCGTCGTCACGACGGCCTTCTGCGCGTCGAGCACCGGGAAGTGCACGAGCGCGATGGCGACCCTCCTCACGTGCCCTCCTTCTTCGCCTTCGCGAGCGCCGCCTCGCGACGCGCCGCGATGTCCGGCCTCCGCGCGGCGGTGCGCCTCAGCGCCTCGGCGCGGCGCCACTTGGCGATCTCGGCGTGGTTGCCGCCCGCGAGCACGTCGGGCACGGACGCGCCGCGGAACTCCTGCGGGCGCGTGTACTGGGGGTACTCGAGCAGGCCGTCCGAGTGCGGGCTATGCGACTCCTCGCGCGTCGAGTCCATGTTGCCGAGCACGCCGGGGAGGAGGCGCACCGTAGCCTCGATGATCGCCATCGCGCACACCTCGCCGCCGGTCATCACGAAGTCGCCGAGCGAGACCTCCTCGTCGACGTGCGCGCGCACGCGCTCGTCGAAGCCTTCGTAGCGCCCGCACACGAGCGCGAGCGCGGGCTCCTTCGCGAGCCGTTCGGCCGCGGTCTGGTCGAAGCGCGCGCCCTGCGGCGTCAGGAGGACGCGCCGCCCCCGAACCCCGTCGGGCGCGTCGAGGTCGAGCGACTCCATCGCCGCGACGAGCACGTCGACGCGCATGACCATCCCGCTGCCGCCGCCGTACGGCGTGTCGTCGACGCTGCGGTGCTTGCCGAGGCCGAAATCGCGCGGGCTGCGAAAGCGCACGGCGAGCTGCCCGCCGGCCTGCGCGCGGCCGACGAAGCTGGTCGTGAGGAAGCCCTGGAACAGCTCCGGGAAGAGCGTGACGACGTCGACCCTCATCCGCGCTCGACGCCTTCGAGCGTCTTGAGGCGCACCGTCTCGCCGGGCAGGTCCACCTCACCCACGACCGCGTCGACGAGCGGCACCTCGTAGTCCTTGCCGCCGTCCTCCGCGCGCACGACGAGCACGTCGACGGTCGGGTAGCTCTTGAGATCGCGGACGGTCCCGAGGGTCTCTTCCCCCACGAGCACGCGCGCGCCGAACACGTCGCATGCGTAGAACTCGCCGTCCGCGAGCGCCGGGAAGTCTGCGCGCTTCACGCACACGAGCGCGCCGCGCAGCTCGTCGGCGCGATCGCGACTGTCGACCGAGTGCAGCTTCAGCAGGATCGCCTGGTCGGCGCGCCGCGCTCCGTCGACGGAGACCTCGTGCTCCTCGCCGTCGGCGAGCCGAACGAGCACCTCCTCCATGCCGAGGAGAACGTCGCTGTCCTGGTTGAACAGCTTCAGCCGCAGCTCGCCGCGGACGCCGTGCGGGCGCGCCACCTCCGCAAGAGGCACCCACGTCTCCGGTGACTTCACAGGCGGGCCTCGGGCGGTCTGTCGACGCTAGTCGACGATGTCGAGGTGCGCGCGGCGCCCGAGCTTCGTCGAAACGGCCGTCAGGATCGTCCGCATCGACTGGGCGGTGCGACCTTCCTTGCCGATGACCTTGCCGACGTCCTCTTTCGCGACGCGCAGCTCGATGAGGCTGTTGTTCTCACCGGCAATCTCGGTCACGACCACCTGATCCGGATGATCCACGAGCTCGATGGCGATCGCACGAATCAGCTCTTTCAATGCCATGTCTAGCTTTCCCGCAGAATCTCGGCGGAAGGCGGGTTTACTTCTTCTCGGGAGCGGAGGGGTTTACTTCTTCTCGGGAGCAGCCTCGGCCGCGACGCCTGCCTTGACCGCGGCCTTGATCAGGCGCCCGACCGTCTCCGACGGCGTCGCGCCGTGGCTCTGCCAGTGGGCGAGCCGGGCGGCGTCGTACGTCAGGAGGCCCGTCTTGCTCGAGGGATCGTACGTGCCGATGTTCTCGAGAAAGCGGCCGCCGCGGGGGCTGCGGTGATCGGTGACGACGAGCCGGTAAAACGGCTTCTTCTTGGCGCCCGCGCGGGCAAGACGGATGTGGACGGCCATGGGAACGGTTCTTCCTTAATAGGGGTAGCAGCAGGGTGCGCTTCTGCCACTCGGGGCGGCGCAACCTACGAGGAACATTGGTAGCGGTCAAGCACTTCGGTGAGGGTCAGCCGTTCACGCTCATCACCTTGGTCAGGCGGGAGAGCATCGGGAGATGGAAGAGGAGCCCCTCAACCCGGAACTGCCGCTTCCATAGGGCGCGGAGCACCGACAGCGCGAGCGCGCGGCCTTCGGTGTCGGCGCGGGCGGGCACTGGCAAGCCGAGGCGGTTCAGGGGCATGTTGGACAGGGCCATAATCGTGTCGGAGGTCCCGTAGATGACCACGTCCGGGACCCCAAGGACACCGTTGTGAATCCGGAGGTCGCCCCGGTCGAAGCAAAGCGTGAGCGCGACCTCGGCGTCCTCGGCGACGATGGCGACGACGCCGAAGAGGGCCTCGAAGTCCGGCATCTTGTGCGGGTTCGTCTCCAGGTTTTGACGGACCAGCTCCGAGAGCATGACCGCGAGGCCGTTCTCGTCGGCGCCGGGAGCGAGGGCGATATCCATGCGACGGCGGGCATAGCACGTTCCGCCGAAGCCGAATCGCTGCGCCACGATTTGGGCGAGCCGGCCGCGCGCGCCGAATCGTTGCCTAGCTAACGATTTGCGCAAGAGGCCCGGTGTGAACGGGCATTCATACCCCTGCCGCGAACACCTCGTCCGCGCCCACCCCGCTCTATTGTCCGAAATGCGAAAAATTTAGGGCTTTTCTTCGTGGTTCGCCTCGTGCAAGCCTCGTGGCGGCTGCCAAGGGTCCCGGGTCGGGCATTCCAGGTAGCGGAGGGTCTCTTATGCGAACGGCCTCGCTCATGCTCGCGCTCTTGGCGGCGCTTCACTTTGTCCTCATCAGCACGCCTTGCTTCGCGCAGGGCGCGCAGGGGGCGCCGCCGGTACAAACGGCGCAGCCCGTCCAGCCGACCCGCAGCGCGCCGGTCCAGCCGGTGCCCTACACCACGAGCCAGCCGGTTCAATACGGCATTCAGCCGCAACCGGTGCCCGTCACCCAAGCCCCGGCGCCCACGGTCGCGACCGCCACGACGCCGGACACGATCGTCCTCAAGAACGGCGGCATGCTCCGCGGCACGCTCGTCGAGCTGCTCCCGAACGACCACGCGACGATCCAGCTCCCGAGCGGGCAGAGCGCGATCGTGCAGTGGGGCGAGATCCACCACGTCGAGCGCGGCGTCGCGACGGCGCCGGCGACCCCAGTAGCCCCGACCGGGCCGGTGCAAAGGCTCCCGAACACGACGGCCCCCATCGTCGGCCCGACCGTGCTCCTCCACATCGAATCGAGCCGGCCGGTGACGCTCGACCGCCGCAACCCGGGCGAGGACCAGCCCTGGGTCACCGCGTGCGAGAGCCCGTGCGACGTGCAGCTCCCGCTGAACAACGACTACCGCATCGTCGGCGAGGGCATCTGGGCGTCGTCCGAGTTCGAGCTCGAAGGCCAGCCGGGACAGCGCGTCGTCGTCAAGGTCGCCCCCGCCACGCGCTTCGCGCGCACGGCCGGCATCATCGTCGCCAGCGCGGGCCTCCTCGCGATCATCATCGGCGCGTACGTCGTCGCGCTCGCCACTAGCGCGAGCTGCGCGTCGTCGAACATCAACCGCGTCTGCCAGGACAACAGCGGCGGAACGACCGTCGGCGTCGTCCTCATGTTGGGCGGCCTCGTCACGATGGCGGTCGGCGGCATCGTCGTCATCGCCAACTGGCGCACCGGCGAGTCGCAGGAGGTGCAGTCCCCCGTCGGCAAGGCCGCGTGGCTCACCGGCCCGCCGCGCGTCGCCGGCAACGACGCGTGGAAGCGCGTCCCCTCGTTCCGCGAGCTCGGCGCGATGGACAAGCTCGCGCCGCTGCCGACTACCCTCCCGCTCTTCAGCGGCTCGTTCTGAGGCTCACTTGGTGAGCAGGTTGCCGTCCGCGTCGCGGACGTCGAAGCCGTCGACGCCGATCGCCGCGAGCTGCTTTTCGAGCTTGGCGCGCGGCCCGACGACGACCACGTAGCCGTCCTTCGGGTCGAAGTCCCTCACCATGCGCGCGAGGTCTTCCTTCGACGCCGTGTCTCGTCGTGCGCTGGTCTTCGCCTCGTAGTCGGGGCCGAGACCGAGCGCGGCGTCGCGGGCGAGGCGCATCGCCGCCTGGGCCGCCGTCTCGAACATTTCGACGAGCTCGCCGCGCGCGATGAGGCGCGTCTTGCCGATCTCCTCGTCGGTGAGCCCGCCGCGGGAGAACTCCTCGACGTCCTTGAGGAGCGCGCGCAGCGCGTCGCCGGCGTGGTCGGTCTGCACGGCGGCCGACGCCACGATCGAGCCCGTCCCCCGCAAGAGCGCGACGCGCGAGGACGCGCCGTAGCTCCAGCCGTGCTCCTCGCGGAGATCTTGGTTGAGGCGCGACGTGAACGATCCGCCGAGCGCGATGTTCACGCGCGTCGTCACCGGTGAGTCGGCGTCGGCGGCGGGCCGACCCGCGCGTACGAGGGCGATCACGGCCTGCGCCGCGTCCGCGCGATCGACGAGCGAAACGCGCGGCCACGGGCCGCTCCTCGTCGTCGGCGCGGGAGGGGGCGGCGGCAAGACCGGCGCGGCCAGCGGGGCGGCCGGCGCCTTCCAGTCGGCGAGGTTCGCGCCGAGCAGCGGATCGAGCTCCGCGCGGGTGACGTCGCCGACGACGACGAGCGTAGCCGCGTCCGGACGCCACGCCGCATGGTACGCGGCGCGCACGTCCGCGAGCGTCGTCGCCTTCGCCGACGCGACGAACCCCTCGACCGGGTGCCCGTAAGGCCCGTCACCGAAGAGCGCGCGCGAGGTGACCACCTGCGCGACGCTCTGCGGCTCGCGCGCGCGCGACGCCAGATCGTTCAGCCACAGCTCGCGGACGCGCTTCCACTCCGCCGCGTCGAAGCGCGGGCGCGCGACGACGTCCGCGAGGAGCCCGAACGCCGGCGCGAGGTTCTTCTTCACGACAGTGAGCGACGCGTGCGCGTAGTCGGTGCTCGCGCCGGTGCGCAGGCTCGCGCCGAGCACCTCGAGCTGCTTGGCGAGCGCGATGGCGCCGAGCTTCCCTGCCCCCTCGTCGAGCATGTTCGCCGTCGCCCACGCGAGGCCCGCCTTCGCCTTTGGATCGGACGCGCTGCCTGCCGCGACCTCGAGCGTCATCGCGACGAGCGGCAGGGCGTGGCGCTCGACGAGCCAGACCGTGAGACCGTTCGGCCCGGTGTAGACGACGGGCGCAGGCGGCGTGAACGGCGCGGGCGCAGGCGTCGCCGGCTTCGCGCCGAGCGGGTCTTCGTCCGCGGGCACGGGCCGCGGGGGCGGAGCCGCGGGCTCGGGCGCGGGCGCCTTCAGCGGCGGGTTCGAGATCGGCGCGGGGCCGCACGCGCTCGCGAGGAGCGCAGCGACGCAAACGCCTACGAGGCGGGCGAGGCGCGCGAGCGGGCGTGACGTCGAAGCGCTCACTTGTGCGCCCCCTTCCCTTCGGGCTTTTCGGTCTTGTCGCGCGGCACGACGCGCAAGACGACCCGCTTGCCCGGATCGAGCGTGCGCGCCGCGATGTCCTTGATGCCGTCGGCGGTCGCCTTGCGGTACCGGTCGAGATCCTTCTGCACGAAGCCCGGATCGCCGAGCTCCGCCTCGTACGCGTTGAGCAGCGACGCGCGCTGGCGCAGGCCCTCGAGGCCGCGAACGAACTGCGACTCGTAGCCGTTTTTCGCGCGCGTGAGCTCCTCGTCGGTGACGCGCTCGCCGCGGACCTTGGTGAGCTCACGATCGACCGAGGCCTCGATTTTGTCGAGCGACGCGCCGGGGCGCGCCGTGACGCTGACGACGTAGCGCGAGCCGAGGACACCGGACTCCTCCAGCGCCTCGACGTCTTGCGCGATCTTCTCCTCGACGACGAGCTTCTGGTAGAGCCGGCTCGCCTTGCCGCCCGCGAGGACGCTCGAGAGCAGATCGAGCTCGGCGTCGCCGGGCGCGAAGTGCTTCGGCGCCTGCCACGCCATGATCACCTTCGAGAGCTCGACGTCGTCCTTCATCGTCTCGCGCACCGCCTGCGTGAGCGTCGAGACGCTCGAGTCGAAGCCGGGCGCGCCGGGATCCTTGGGCTTGCCGCGCGTCGGCACGGCGCCGAACGCCTTCTGCACCTTCTCGAGCGCCGCGCTCGGCTCGAAGTCACCGGCGACGACGAGCGACGCGTTGGCCGGGTCGTACCAGGTCGCGAAGAACGCCTTCACGTCGTCGACCGTCGCGGCCTCGAGGTCCTCGTGCGAGCCGATGACCGGGTGGTGGTAGGGATGCGCCTCGGGGTAGAGCAGCTCGGGGAGGCGCAGCTCCACCTTCCCGTACGGCACGTTCTCGTGCGTCTGGCGCCGCTCGTTGCGGACGACGTCGCGCTGCGCGTTCAGCTTCTCGAGCGTCATGAGCGCGCCGAGATCACGCATGCGGTCGGCTTCGAGCCAGAGCAGGAGATCGAGCGTCGTCGGCGGGCCGACGTCGAAGTAGTCCGTGCGGTCCTCGCTCGTCCACGCGTTGTTCCAGCCGCCGGCGGACTCCATCCACGAATCGAACATCTTCGTCGGCGCGCGGCGCGTGCCCATGAACATGAGGTGCTCGAAGAGGTGCGCGAAGCCGGTGCGCTTCGGCTGCTCCATGCGCGAGCCGGTCCAGTAGCCGATGTTCACGACCACGCTCGGGATGGTGTGGTCCTCGTGCAAGATGACCGTGAGCCCGTTCGGGAGCTTCGTCTTGGTGAACGGGATTTTCAGGTC
>JAYVXL010000720.1:0-12267 GCA_043785185.1 Myxococcales bacterium | reverse complement strand
GAACGGCTCGATGGCTCGGCGGTGCCCGAAGCCTCTCCGCCGTTGCGTGGTCGGCTGGCGCGTGTAGCGGCGTGGCCCTACCGCAGCGCGACGTCGACGCGGCGGTCACGCTGCCAACTCGCGTCGTCGGTACCCGTCGCGTCGAGCTTGCCGCGTGACGTCTCCGTCAGCTGCGGAGGCGGCACGCCGAGCGCTTGAAGGTACCGCTTCACGGCGTCGGCGCGGTGCTCGCCGAGGCCCATGTTGTACTCGACCTCCCCGCGCGGGTCGGCCCGCCCGACGAGCTTGAGCGCCCGGGCACGCAGCGGACCGGTGGTCACGCAGGTCGCGATCTGCTGAAGCACGCTTCGATCCTCAGGGGAGAGCTCCGTCTTGTCGAAGTCGAACTTCGGCGCACGTTGGACGTCTCCGAACTGCAGACTGCACGCGCGTGCGAGGTCCTCCGAGACCAGGAGCGGTCTTCCGCGCTGATCGCCGGACGGCTTGGCCAGGGCGGACGTGGTCGTCGGCTCACGCTCTGGCGTCACCGGCGGCTTGACGGCCGGCTTGTCGGCGCACCCCATGGGCAACAGGCCGACGAGAGAGAGCGACAGGATGGCGGCAGAAAAACGCATGTGAGAGTTCTCCGTGTGTCCGTTGTCTCAGGAAGCGCGCGCAAGAACGTCATCGTCCTGTTCGCGTGACTTAAGCACCCCACGTGCCACGCCGCTTCTCTTGCGTGGCCGGCTCCGGCAAGAAGGCTCGCCGCCTTTTCAGCCGTGTCGATTCACCACGGCGTATCTTTTTGACACGGCTCGGCGCGCAGCCCGACGCGGGCCAGCCGATACGCGCCGGCGAACGCGGGCAACATTCGCTCGACCAGCCCCGCGACGAGGCGGTGGGAGAGCCCAACCCGCCGGCGAAACCGGCGCACGATCTCCGGCAACGTCGCGACGTCGCGAACGGCCAAGCGGCGATCCCACTGCTCGATGCGCCGAATGTCGTCGATTCCCCAGCGAAACGGCGCGTCCATCATGTGCTTCATCGAATCGTGCAGCGCCTGGTGGCGTACGACCATCGGCGCGATGGAGTCGAAGGCGATCTCCGTAGGGCCGAAGGCCTCGGCCAAGCGTGCGAAGAGCGAGCGCACGTCGTCGGGCTCGAAGTACATGAGCACCCCCTCGCAGACGAAGAAGTACGGCCCCGCCGCCGCCGCCCGCGCGGCGCTCGGCCAGTCGTTGTCGAGCACGGAAGCAGAGAGAAACGTGCGCCGCGGCGTGGATGGAAAGAGGCGTCTGCGGAGCGACATCGCATGCGGGAGGTCGACGTCCACCCAATGGGCCGCGCCGTTGTCGAGCCGCTCGAAGCGGGTGCTCAGCCCTGCGCCGAGCTCGACGACCGTGCCGGACGGGTGCCGCACGAGAAAGTCACCGACCCACTGATCGTAGAGGAGGCCCCGAAGCACGCACCCGGCTTGGGTTCCGTAGGCTCGCCGAAACGTGCCGAAGTCGAAGTCGAGGCTGTCGCAAATCTGGAGCGACCGGGGATCGCGGACGAGGGGCCGCCCTTTCCGCGTCTCTTCCGCCCGGGCCCAGAGCGGGATCAGCATCGTCATCTCGACGGGTCCAACATCGAGGACCTGACGTCGCCGGACGTCGGGAGCTCGGGTCGAAGCGGGATCGAACGCGGTGGCCTCCGTCATCGGAGGCAAGCTAGCAGACATGGGTGTTTCCGCATCGGGCGGCGCATCCAGCTACGACGACCGATCGTTCTAAGGCGCGTGCGGAAGGACGTTCAGGACGGCCGTCCGCAAGTCGTCGATGGCGAAAGGCTTGTCGAACAGGATGGCGCCGAGCTTGTCGGCGCGCGCGCGGGTCTCGTCGTCGCCGAACGCCGTCATCAAGATGACCGGCATCGTCCAATGTGCTCTTCGCATCTGCTCGAGGATCGCGAGGCCCGTGCACACGGGCATGCGCACGTCGGACACGATGAGGTCGGGTTGCCGCTCCGGGTGCTGGTAGAGCGCCGTCACTTCGACGAGGAGTCGTCCGCCGTCGTCCGCCTCGGTCACGTCGTAGCCGTCCTTCCGGAGAGCCTCGGCGACGAGCTTTCTCATCTCGGCATCGTCCTCCGCCACCAGGATGCGCGCGGGCGAGTGAACGGGCTGCGTCCGCGCACGCGCGTCGACGATCGCTCGAAACACGCTTGAGATGCTGTGGGACGACATCGACTTTCGTGCTCCTCGCTCGACGAGCGGAGCATGAGCCGTGCCACCTTCACGGGGGCGACGACGCGGGCTGCCCTCGGGGAATGAAGACGTCGAAGGTGGTGCCGCTGCCGATGGCGCTGTCGACGAGGATCCAACCGCCGTGATCGCGGACGATGCCGTAGGTGACGGCGAGACCCAAGCCGGTCCCTTCACCGACGTCCTTGGTCGTGAAGAAGGGCTCAAAGACGTGCGCCAGGACGTCTTTCGGAATTCCCTCGCCCGTGTCCCTCACGCGCAGGCGCAAGCACTCACGCATGGCGCCCCCGATGTCTGCGGGAGGACTCGCCGCTTCGGTGCTGAAGCTCAGCTCGACGTTGCCGCCGGCGGGCATTGCCTGCACGGCGTTCATGACCAAATTCGTGACGACTTGCTGCATCTGGCCCGCCTCCACGAACGCGGTGGCCGGCCCGTCTCCCGGCGTGACGCGTAGCTCGACGTTGTGCTTCGACGCGAGCGGCGTCAGGAGGTCGAGCGCGGCGCGCGAGAGTGCACGCAGGTCGGTCTCGGCGCGGGCGGGACCCTTGCGCCGCGCAAACTGCAATAGTTGGCGAATGATCTTGGTCATGCGGTCGGTGGCCTCGACCACGATGCGGGCGTAGTCCGCGCTCTCCTCGGGGGTCGTCTCGCCGGCGGCGATCATGCCTGCGCGCGCCGAGATGACGTTCAAGGGCGTCCCGAGCTCGTGGGCCACGCCGGACGCGAGCTTGCCGACGATCGTGAGTCGGTCCGCGTGCCGAAGCTGCTCGAGCGTGGAAACGAGCTGAACGCTCATGGCGTTGAGCTCGTTCGCGAGCACGCCGAACTCATCGTGACGCCGGATGAAGAGTGGCTCCTTGAACTCGCCGCGCCCGATGCGGCGGGCAGCATCGGAGAGCACGCGAACGGGCGCGCCCACGAGCCATTGACCGAGCGCGAACGCGAGCAGGGCGCTGATTGCCGCGAGGACCGCCGCCGTCGCCACGGTGTCCCCGACGACCGTGCGGGCGAAATCGCGCTCGCGCGGCGTGGCCTCGTAGAGCTCGACGAACCCTTTGGGATCTCCCCCGACCGAGAGCGGCACATACGTGTACCAGGTCGCTGTTGCGCCGTGCCCGATGACCGCGGTCGTCGGCTCCCCGGGTCGCGCCGCATCGAGCGCGGCGCGGTCGAGGTGAACGTCGCTCACCTGCGTGCGATCGAGCCAGCGAATGTTGATCTGGGAGAAGTGCCGGTTCACCTCGCCGATGCTCGCCATGGCGGGCGCTTCGCCCTCGGAGCGCCACACGGACGTCACGGCGGCGGCGAGCGAGCGACCGATCATCGCGTGGTCCCGCGCGCGGTCGGCCTCGAACATGCCTACCTCGCGTCGGACACGGCGGTAGCCGTTGGCCGCGAGGACGAAACACATGCCGGTGACCAGCGCGAGGGTGAGCTTGGGGACGACGTTCATCGGGGGCATGTCAGAAGGAAGAATAGGGCCAGCTCGGCGACCCGCGCGCCGAACCGCCGGAGACCCTTCGCCGCCGTGTCGCTTCGACACTGTGTCCTTAATTGACACGGCGCCGGTCGCGCAGTTCGTCGGGCAGAGTAGGCTGCGCGCCATGGTGACGGGCGCCCCCCGATTCGCGCTTCTCCTCGCGTCCCTCCTCCTGCTGGCGCCGGCGAGCGCCTTGGCGGAGACGTGGGCGGCGCCGGTCGGTGGCCGCCCGATCGTGCTCGCTCAAGATCGCGTCGTCTGCGCCGATCCGGCGCTCGGGGTTGGATGGAGCGTGGAGCCCGGCGGTCGCGCGGTGCGCCCTCCGACGCGTGACGACGCCGTCGGGCAGCTCACTCCGGTTCGAACGGCGCCGAGCGAGGCGGAGTGCGTGCGCCCTCGCGGTCCCTCGCGATTTGCCGGCGGATGCCACGAACCTCTCGCTCTCCCTGTTCCCTGCGGGCGCGCGCCCCGGTGAGGGGCTCGTTCTCTTCGATGCCACCGGCCGCCGCCTGCCGGACGACGTCTTCGCCCTTCGCGCGCCCGACATCACGATCGCGCGCCTCTTCCCCGACGAGGCGACCCTCGATGTCTCGCAAGGGGGAGGACGAATCCTGCTCCCACACCTCGAGGCCATCGCGGCGGTCTCGTGCGTCGACGCCACGTGCGCGATTGAGGGGCGCGAGCTCGTCGTGCGGAGCGAGCGCGGAAGCGACGAGAAGCTCGACATCAAAGTCCAGCTCGCGGCGCACGTGTCGCTTCGCGGCGCGCCGTCGAGCGAGCCGTCGCTCTCCTTGCCACTTCAACGCTGCCCGCTCACCGTCGCATCCGCGGCCCTCGTCGGCGTCTTCTTGTTCGTCTTCTTCGGGGAGCGCGGCGCGCGAACGATGAGCACGTCGCACGGCGCATGATTGACCACGCGGGCCTCGGTGGTCCCCACCACGCGTTGGAAGGTGCCGTGCGTGTGGCCGCCCATGACGATCACGTCGGCGTGCTCCAGCCGAGCGGCCCGGCAGATCGCGCGCCAGCTGCTCTCGAAGGCCACCCGCTGACCGGCGACGAGGTCCCTCGGCAGGCTCCCGGCCAACTCCCGCAGGTCGGCGCGGGCTTTTCCGCGGAGCGTCTCGTTCGACTCGGGGAGCTCGCCGGACCCCTCGATCGCTCGGAAGAGGCACACCTTGCCGCCCGCGAGACGTGCGAACCGGGCGGCGGCGCGCAAGATGTGCGGGGCCATGGGGGAGGCGTCGAGGCAGGCGAGAATCAGCATGATGCCTGTGGGTGCATACGTCGTACCGAATGCGAACCGACTGTCCCGCATTTCCCGCGCGCCCGCGCGGTGGGCGCCTCGGCCTCGAGCGGTCACCCACCACCCCTTGGCCACCGGCCTCGTCGTCCGAGGAACGAGTCCTTCGAACACTACGTAGCGACTTGGCTGTGGCGTTCGTGGCACGGAGGTAGAAACATGCACGCCGCCTTTCGACTGGGTCGGCGTCGAGCTGCGCGTGGACTGGAGCTGAGTAGTTCTTCTCCATGATGGCCCGCTCGGCCGCAGGCAGCGGCTGCGCGCAGAGACCGGCACGACGACGGCTCCCCAGCCCCGTATCGACTCCTCCCTTCACACGGTTCGTCGGAAATGACTTCAGCGTTGCAGAGCTTCCGCTGCGCACCCACGACTCGGCGGTGATACCGACCGGCGTGGATTCGCCTCCGTAGACGCGTGATTATTCGGTCGCGCCCTCGCTCTTCGCCTGCGATTCGTAGCGTTCGAGCTTGCGATAGAGCGTCTTTCGCTCGAGCCCGAGCACGCGCGCTGCGTGCGTCTTGTTTCCGCCGACGGCCGCGAGCACGCGCAAGATGTAGCGCCGTTCGACCTCCTCGAGCGGCACGAGCTCGCTCGGATCGTCTCCGGCGACCACGACGTGCGAGAAGCGGTAGTCGCGGATCTTCTCGGGGAGATCGTCGACGCAGATTTCTTCGAGGCGCGTCAGGGCGACCGCGCGCTCCATGCTGTTCTGAAGCTCCCGAACGTTGCCCGGCCACGCGTAGGAGAGGAGCTTCTCGGCCACCTCCTTGGACATGCCGGTGACGTCCTTGTGCGACGGCCCGGCGAACGTCCGGATGAAATGAATGGCGAGGGGCAGAATGTCGGGGCGCCGGGCGCGCAGGGGAGGCAGGGGGATCTGGACGACGTTGACGCGGTAGTAGAGGTCTTCGCGAAAGCGGCCCTCGTCGATGGCGGACTCGAGGTCGCGGTTGGTCGCGGCGACGATGCGTACATTGACGGGGACCTCGGCCTTGCCTCCGAGCGGTCGCACGGTCCGCTCCTGCAGGACCCGGAGCAGCTTCGGCTGGAGGCCGAGCGGCATGTCGCCGATCTCGTCGAGGAAGAGGGTCCCTCCCGTCGCCTGGACGAAGAGCCCGGGGTGCGCCTCTTTGGCGTCGGTGAACGCCCCGCGCACGTGGCCGAAGAGCTCGCTCTCGAGGAGCGCTTCCGGCATGGCCGCGCAGTTGATGGCGATGAACGGGCCCTTCTCGCGTGCGCTCCGCGTATGGATCGCGCGCGCGACCACTTCCTTCCCGGTTCCGCTCTCGCCGGCGATGAGCACCGTGGCGTCGGATCCCGCCACGCGGGAGATCAGATCCTGGATCTTTCGCATCGCGGCGCAGTCGCCGAGGAGCTCGTTGTCGTGGGGCCGCGCCACGACGGCCAGCCGCAGGCGCTTCACCTCCTCGCGCAGCTGGCGATGGTTGGCCGCGCGTTCGACGGCGATCGCGAGGGCGTCCATCTCGACGGGCTTGCTGATGAAGTCGTAGGCGCCGGCGCGAATGGCCGCGACCGCGGCGTCGAGGCTCCCGAACGCGGTGAGCACGATCACGGGGACGTCCGGCCGATTGAGCGCGATGCGCTCGCAGAGCTCGATCCCCGTCATCTCGCGCATGTTGAGGTCGGTCACGACGACGTCGAAGTTGCCCACTTCGAGGCCGTGCAAGGCTTCGGCTGCGGAGGTGCGCGCGGTGACGTGAAGGCCGCGCCTTCGCAGCCCGATCGCGAGCGTCTCCGAGAGGGGTTGGTCGTCGTCGACGATCAGGACTTCGGCGGGCACATGGGCTCCAAGAACGGGGAGGGGCGGAACGCTCGGAGGATAGTTCCTTTCTGCGCTCCGTTCCCCCTCGTTCGTGGATCGGGCGTTGACCCATGAAATGAATGGGTGCGCCGAAACTCCGTGCGCCGCGCCGCGTATCCCCGCCACACGCACGTGCCCTGAATCCACCCCGTCCAGTAGCCCTAAGTGACCTTGCCGTCCCACGCCGTTAGATCGAGGGCGCGCTTGAGCGACGCGGCGAGACTCGCCACCTTGCCGCGGCCCCAGTAGTGAAGAAAGAGGAGACGGGGGCGCTCGCGCGTCATGTGCGAGTGAATCGCCACGACGTTGATGCCTGCCCCACGCAGCGTCTTGAGCACGGCCTGGAGCTCGCCCTCGGCGACCGCGAAGTCTCCGTCGACGAGCGCGTCGTCCTCGGTTCCGGCGAACGCGGCCCAGGTGTTTACGCCCATCGCCTTCCCGACCGTGCAGCCGCATTCGGCTTCCGTCTTACGACCCATCGTGGCCTTGTACATTCCGTCTTTGGTAGCGCCCTTTACGCCGAATACGGCGTCGAGCTTCGCCGCGTCGATCGCGCTCGGCCCCGGCGAGGGCGGCGGCCCGAACGCGGCCGCCGGCACTGGCGCCTTCGCGCGCACGGCGCGCTGCGCGTCGATCGCGGCTTTGACGCCCCTGCCGAGCTGCTCGAGCGAGCCCTCACCGCCGATGTGCATGAAGTAGACGTGCGGCTTGTCGAAAAAGAAATGGTTGTGTAGCGCGGTGACCTCCAGCCCGCCATCGAGCGCCGCGCTCATCGTCGGGCTCACCTCGTCTTCGAAGAGCACGAGGTCCCCCATGACCATCGCTTCGACGCCAGCCTTCTCGCCCGGCACGAACGCCGACCACGAGGTGAGCCCCATGAACGGAGGCATCTTCCACCCGTCGACCTCGACCTTCACGTCGTCGCGCGGGAAGGTGACCTTCACGACGTTGTCGCTCGTCTCGGGCTTTCCCGCCGTGAGCGCGGCGACGCGCGCAGCGTCGAGCGCCGGCCTCGGCGCCGCGATTGCCGGCGGCGCGCTCGCCGCCGTTGGCGCGATGGTCTCGCCCGGGGCGTTCGCCGGCGCGCGACGAGGGTGCTCGGCGGCGCATCCCGCCACGAGCGCGCACGAGAGACCCAGGAGCGAAGTCAGCAGGATTCGAAGCATCTCCGTTGTCCTTTCCGCGTCATCGCGCGCCGCCGTTCGGCTTGCCGATGAGCCACTTGTCGTAGAGGTCGATCGATTCGCAACTTCAGGGCCCGCTCGGCGCCGGAGACGCCGCGATCCTGGGCCGCATGATGCGCAGGACCGGCGTGCCACCGGGGCCTACCATCAGCGGAAAGAACACGCGGTGCGACGCCGGGTCGACCGCGACGGAGTGCGCGTTGTCTCCCGGGTGCTCGTGGTCGACGGCCACGAGGCCGGGCTTGCCGATGTCGAACACCACGAGATCTCCGCTCTCGGCCGCCACGTAGAGCCAGCCGAGACCCGGGTCGACGCTCATCACGTCGGGGCCGCTTCCCGTCGCCGCGCTCGTCACCGCGTGGCCGCCCGCAAGGTCGACACGCACGAGGACGCTATTTCCCTCGCATGCGACGAACGCGCTCTGCCCGTCGGGGTGGAGGCGCAGCCCGTGGGCGCCATCGCAGCCCGGCAGATCGATGCGCGTCGTGGCCTTCTGCGCCACGGGATCGAGCTGGACGAGCTGGTCGGGCGGCGCCGCGTTGACGACGGTTGCCCAGAAGATCTCGCGCCTGGCGTCGAAGATGACGTTGCCGGTCTCTTTGCCGAGCGGTACGGCCGTCCGCGCGCCGCTCCCGGAGCCCGCGATGAGCGAGACCGCGCCGTCCTTCTGATCCGAGACGGCGACGACGTGATGGACCGGATCGTAACCGACGCCGTCCGGGCCGTTCCCCGTTGGCACGCGGGCCAGCTCGGCGAGTGACGTTGCGTCGAAGATGACGAGCTTCGCCGGTGAGCTCGTGACGAAGATGCGACCGTCGCCGACGGCGATGCCGCGCGGCGTCGGAATGTTCGGCAGGAGCTTGGCCACCGAGCCGTCAGCGAGGTTCAAGACGAGCACCGAGGCGTCGTTCATGTGCGCGACGACGAGGTGGTTCTGCGCCGTGTCGAGGTCCTGGTAGTCGAAGCGGTTGGTCGCGCCGGGCAGGGCGACGTCCGCGACGGTCGCGAGTGGTAGGCTCGGCGAGGTGCTGCTCGTCGCCACGGCCGCCGCGTTGTTTCGGCTGCAACCGGCGCTTGCCGCGAGCGCTGTCGCCCCGAGCGCCGTCAAGATTCTCCGACTCATTTCTGACCTCCTCGCGTCTTTTTCCGTCCAAAGAGCTCGAGCAGCGCGTCGAGCATGGCGCCACCGACCTCCAGCCTGCGCTCGTCCTCGCGGTGCGCGACGGCGATCCCCGCGATGAGCGCAGCGACTCCGGGCGCCTCGCTCCGCGCGAACTTCCCGTCCTTCACGTCGATGTCGTGCACGATCTCGGCGAGGGCCGAGAGGCCGGCCTCTTTGAGCGCGAATCGGTGCGCCAAGGTCTCGAAGGTGCATGCGTCGCCGACGTGCGTGAACGTCCCTTCGAACATGTCGAACGTGAGCTCGCCCTCGAGCGCGCGGTAACCCTGGCCCGGAACGAACTTGAACGTCGCGGCCGGGTCGATGAAGCGGCGAATGAGCCACGCGCTCGCGATCCGGTCGACGTGGACGTTCTGACGCGTCACCCACGTGCGCCCGCGGTACTCGTTCGTAGGTAGGGCGGCGCGCTCGGTCGCCACGGGCTTCCCGTGGCTCTTCAGCTTTCGCTCGAGGGTCTCGACGGCGAACTCCGAAGGCCCGCGGCCGGAGGCCGCGAAGAAGTCGAGCGCGACGATCTCGCCAATGCGCTTGCGAAGCCGCGCGATGTGGGCTTCGAGCTCCTGGCGCCGCTCGGCGTCCCTTTGGACCCGCCCCCGGATCCCCTTCGCGAGCGCACCGGCTTCGTCCGCGACGGCCGCGTAGTCCGCGTCGCGCGCGGCTTGGAAGAGCGCCTCGATCTGGTCGTCCCGGAGGCCCTCGACGAAGGTCGCCTTGCAGAGCGTCGCTTCGCCGCCCTCGCTCGTGATCTCGCGGACGAGCCACTGGAAGTCCTCAAGCGCCTGCTCGCCGAACGGCAGGACGTAGACCGAGTTCTTGATGGCGACCGACCCGAGCTTCGAAAGTCGGCGCCCAACCTTCGCGCGAAAGTACGCGGGCGTCGGCGGGATCTGATGAATCAGAAGCAGCCAGCGACTTGTCTCAACGTCCCCCATCGCAGACGTCGTATGGCAACTGTAATGATTCCACAAGATGCAAACGACAGCTGCCATATCGTACGCACCGACGCCGTTGCGCGAAGCTTCAGCATGGAGCTTCTCCCGTGACGATGAGCTCCTCCGTGCACACGTCGGCATAACTCGACGGCCCAGGCTCCACCGTCGCGCTCTCGTCGGCGTTGCAGCAGCTCGGCGCTTCGCCGTCGGTGAGGTGAATGCGCACCCCGCGATGGACGCTCTTCACGTAGCGATCCATCGCGGCGCGCGCCTCACCGTCCGACACGATGCCGCGTCGCCAGTCGTCGAGCACGTCGGCGACGAAGGCCTCGAGCTCGCTGATGCGGCCGGTCAACCACACGTCGACCGTCTGAAGGTCGCGCGTCGCCTTCGACGACCGCAGCGCGCGGGCTCGCTGCGCCGTCTGCAAGACTGCCGCGAGTCGCTCGGCGTGGGTCACCGAGGACTGGAGCGTCGCAGGGTAGAACGGGCCGAACGGAGGGGGAGTCGGGGCGGGCATGGCGTCCTCGTGGGTGCAGGGGCGGTCACGAGCCCCGTCGGCACGGGCGACGAAGAGTTGCCGAGAATCGGCGGCGGGCCGTCGAGGAGGGTCTCGTCGGTGGCGGTGTCCGCGCCGCGTACCCGTGCGGCCCGCAGGGCGGACACGCGAAGGGTCAGTACCAGATCGCGATCAAGCGCCCGCCCGCGTCGCGGACGTCGGGTCCGAGGCGCCGCGCCGTCCCCGTCGCGTGGCGGTGTGCGGACCAGGCGACCACGCCCGCGTCGAGCACGTCATCCACCGCGGCGTCGCCCGCGCCGCCCAGGTCGTCAGGGAGGACGACGCCGGCCGAAGCCAGCGCGACGCGGCGGAGGGCGTGGCCGCTCCAGGTCTTCTTCGAGGGGAGCGCGCGCCCGAGGAGCTCCCGGAACGACACCTCGGGGTGGACTTCGAGCACGCGCGGGTCCGCGGCGAGCTCCGCCGCTTCGAGGATCTTCACGCGCAGCTCCCACACCTGCTTCGACGGCGCCTTTCCCGTCCGCGCTCGGCAGAGCGCGCACGCGGCCCGATAGTCGGCGCACCGAAACGCGTCGAACGGTGGCATCGGAAACACCGCGCTGCGACGCGCGCCGACGAACGCGCGCGCTTCGACGTCGACCCGGCGGAACTCGTTCGGCTCGGCTCCAATCGGCACGTCGATCCCGATCGCGGCCGCGTCGCGCGCGAGCGTCATCACGTCCGCCAGGCGGGGCACGAGCGCGGCGGATTCGAAGCGCCCGTCGTGGAGGACGATCGCGATCCACCTGTCCTTGACCCCGTCGACCCCGACGACGCGCATGCGCGGGAGGGTACGACGCTTCACGTGCTCCGGTCACCGGTGCGAGCTCTCTATCGTGAGCTGCGGAAGCGCACGGCGTTCGCGGTCAACGTCGTCCCCTGACCCTCGCCGCCCTCCCCATGCTCGAACTGGATCCCGACAATCATGTCCGCGTGGACGGCCCGGCCCTTCGCGAGGAGCGCGGCAAAGGCGTGCTCTTCCCCGCCCATGTCGCCCTTGACCTCGAGCTTGCTGATGACATCGTACGCGCGCCCCTTGAGCAGGTCGTTGCAGCGAACGGCCATCCCCGCGAGGTGCGTCGGCTCCTTGCCGCCCTCGCCGTGCTCGAACTCGACGTTGATGACCGCGTCCGCTCCGAGCTTGGCGGCGCGTCGCTTCAGCACTTCGAGGGACTGCTGCGTGCTCTCCATCTTCTTGTGCACGTCCACAGGACCGAGCGCTTCCACGGGGCACCCGACGTCGCCCGTCTGCATGATCTTGACGTTCGCGGCCCTCGCGACGGTCACCGGATCGTCGGGCGCGCCCTCGTCGTCGTCGTGATCGGCGACGGCGTGCTCGGCGCCGTGCTCCTCGCCACCTGTCATCACCGGCCGCTCCGGCCGCGCGCAGCCGATCATGACCACCGAGCACGCAAGCAGCGAAATCAGAACTTCTCGCATGAGAGTCTCCTTGGAGTTCAATCGACCGGGTATGGAACGCCGGGCAGGAATCGCACGGCGAGGCCCGACAAATGCGTCGGCTCGCCCTGGGCTTCGCCATGGTGGAATTCGACGCTGACGACGGCGTCGGCGCCCAGTTGGGCCGCTTT
>JAYVXL010000719.1:0-3861 GCA_043785185.1 Myxococcales bacterium | reverse complement strand
CGCTCGCGGCCGCCTCGGTGCCGAGCACGATGACCGACGCCCGCCGGCGCTCGGGATCGCGGTATTCGGCTTTGTGTGCCTCGAAGAAGGCGCGCACGTCGGCCTCCGGCACGTCCGCCGGCGCCGGCGCGCCCTTGCGCGCCTCCTTGAGCATCGCATCGCGCAGGATGGCGCGGACTTCTTGCTGGGTCGCCGGATCCTTGTCGTAGCCCTTCAGCTGCGCCTCGCGGGCGAGGAGCTCGACGTTGATCATCTCCGTCAGAAGCTCCTTGCGGCGCTCGGGCGACTGATAGCGGAGGCGATCGAAGTTATCCATGTGCTCGAGCGCCGCGGCGTAGTCGCCGAGCGTGATCGTGTGGTCGCCCACCTTCGCGAGCACCTTCGCGGCCTGCTCCGGCGTGAGCGACGAGGGCGTGCGGTGGCCGCCGGCGTCCGCGTTGGCGGTCAGCGCCTTCTCGTTGCAGCTGCCGCAGCCGGCCGACGCGACGCCGAGCGCGCCGACGGTCGCGAGCCCGAGGCCGACGCCGAGCGCGAGCGCGAGGCGGCGGACGCCGACGCCGAGCGCGCCGACGCGCGCGCGAACGCGCGGGAGGCGGGAGGCCGGCCGGGGAGCGAAACGCCGCATCACGCGCCCTTTACTACCACGCCCGCGCCTCCGCCACTTGCGGTACGTTCCCCCTGCAAATGCGCCGAACGCTGCTCGCCACACCCGCGCGGTGGGCCGCGGGATCCGCCCTCGCCGCGGCGCTCGCGTGGCCCCTCGCGCGCGCGCTCGGCGGCCCCCTCGGCGCGCGCGACGCCGTCCTTTGGGCCGGCGGCGCGGCGGCCCTCGCGAGCGGCGCGCTCTTCCTCTACCTGCGCGGCGAGGAGGCGCGCCTCTGCCGCGAGCTCCGTGTGGCGCGCAGCGGCACCAGCGTTCAACGCCGCACGCTCCTCCGCAGGCGCCGGCCAAGCCCGTATTTTGGACTCGCGATGTTCTGGTACGCGGCTGTCCGCGTGCTCGCGGCGCTCGCGTCCACGACGCTCGGCTACGCCGCGGTTCTTCTCGCCGAAGGCGACGTCGACGTCGCGGACGCGACACTGCGCGGCTTTGGCCAAGCGCTTTCGTTCGGGGATCTGCGAGCCTTGCGGAGCGTGGTCGCCGCCGACCTCCTGCGTGCCCGCGGCGGCGAAGTGGCGCTCGGCGAGGCCATCCGGGCCATGGTCGCGATCCCTCCGATGGCCCACGTCGAGGCGGAGCGCTACCGCGTGCATGTCCTCGTCAAAGCGCTCCTCGAGCAAGCGGACGACGCGACGGCGCGCGCGCTGGCCGAAGACCTGAAGGCCCGCGCGGACGACGACGTGCGCGTGTACCTCGTGTGGCTCGCGACCTGGTTCGACTGGACCCACCTGGACGCGCCCGGCGACGCCGAGATGCGGCGGGCGCTGCTCCTCGCGCGCGCGCACGGCGCTGTGGACCTTGTAGGGCGACTGGAGTCGCAGCTCGCGGCGCGCGTGGCGGCGGCGACGTACGGCGCGACGGACTCGACGGACTCGACGGACGACGTGCCTTCCCTGTCGTGATCGAGGACAATGGAGGGATGGCCGTCGGATTGTTGCGGGCGACGATGCACTTGACGCTCCTCGCGCTCGCGGCGACGGCGCTGGGCGGCGGCTGCGCGGCGGTTCTCGGGCTCGACGGCGGAAACCCGGCGGCGGGCGACGGCGGGGGCGGGGCCGGCGTCGACGGCGGCGCCGACATCGGCGCGCTACGTCAGGACGCCGCGAACATCACCGACGCGAGCGGCCTCGGCGCCTGTCCTTCGAGCACGCGCCGCTGCGGCGCGCTCTGCGTCGCGCAAGGCGATCCCGGCTACGGCTGCGGCGCGTCCGCGTGCGCCCCGTGCGTGCTCGGCCACGCGACGGCGAGGTGCGGCCCCAACGGGTGCGCCGTCGACCAGTGCGCCGCCGGCTGGGGCGACTGCGACAACGACCCGACCAACGGCTGCGAGGCCGACCTGACGGGCGGCGCGACCTGCGGAAGGTGCAGCGTCGCGTGCAAGGACGAGGCGCCGTTCTGCTCGAACGGCGGGTGCGTCAGCGCGTGCAGCGCGGGCCAGACGCTGTGCGGGACGTCCTGTGTGGACACCCAGACGAGCCCGAACCACTGCGGACCGACCTGCGCGGCCTGCATCGTTCTGAACGCGACCGCGACCTGCACAATCGGCGTCTGCGGATACGACACGTGCAACGCGACCTACGGCGACTGCGACGGCAACCGCACCAACGGCTGCGAGACGTCGCTCCTCTCCGACCGGACGTGCGGCACCTGCACGAACGACTGCACCACGCAGACCGCCCTCCACACAGTCAAGGCCTGCGGGTCTGGCGGCACCTGCACGCCGACGCAATGCGTGACGGGCTGGTACGATTGCGACGCCAACCTCGGCAACGGCTGCGAGTGCGCCGGCGCCGGCTGCTGCGGCGGCGGCGGCGACAGCGCCGCCCCCGACGGGGCACCGACGTGCAAGGTTCCACCCGCCCCGTGCCTCGGCGCCGGCGAGTGCTGCGGCAACTGCGTGCAGAGCACGAGCCCGAGCCCGAGCTTCCTCCCTCCGCCGCCCCCGCCGACCGGGCAATGCTGCAGCCTGCCAGGGCAGCCGTGCCGCACGGTCAACGACTGCTGCGCGGGGGGTACGCCCGTCTGCACCAGCGGGACGTGCCGCTGACCGTACCTCGGGGCGCGCGACGCCTTGGCGCGTGCCCATGAGCCCCGCGGTTGCGTAGGCGGAAGCGGGCGGGTACACCCGTCCTAGCGCCATGTCCACCAAGCCCGCACGCGACGATCTGACCCTCGTTCCGCCTCCGCCCGCCGCCGGGCTCGCCTACCGCCGTATCGTTCTGAAGCTGAGCGGCGACGCGCTCTCGGGCGCGGCCGGCTACGGCATCCAGCCCGAGGTCTTGCGCGAGACGGCAAAGGAGCTCTCCGAGGTCCACGCCCACGGCGTGCAGATCGGGCTCGTCGTCGGCGGCGGCAACATTTTCCGCGGTCTCAAGGGCGCGAGCCAGGGCATGGACCGCGCGCAGAGCGACTACATGGGCATGCTCGCGACGGTCATGAACGCGCTCGCCATGCAGGACGCGCTCGAGAAGGTCAACGTGCCGACGCGCGTGCAGACGGCGATCGAGATCCGCGACGTCGCCGAGCCGTACATCCGAAGGCGCGCGATCCGACACCTCGAGAAGGGGCGCGTCGTCATCTTCGCCGCCGGCACGGGCAACCCGTACTTCTCGACCGACACGGCGGCGGCGCTGCGCGCGATGGAGATCCACGCCAACGCGCTCTTCAAGGCCACCAAGGTGGAAGGCGTCTACGACCGCGATCCCGTGCGTCACCCCGAGGCGAAGATGTACGAGAAGATGACGTTCGACCGCTTCCTCAACGAGAAGATCGGCGTCATGGATTCGACGGCGGTGACCCTCTGCCGCGACAACGACATGAGCATCCGCGTCTTCAAGATGACGACGCGCGGCAACATCAAGCGCGTGTGCTTCGGCGAGCCGATCGGCACGATCGTCGAAGAGTGAGCCGGCGGGCGCCGCCCGCGGACGATGGCATCCCGAACGCGGGAGTCACACCACGACGGCGCCGAGCGCGCGCATCAAGCGGCCCCAGACCCGTTCGCGCGGGCGAGCCTTCCTGTGCTCGGGCCGGAGCAGCAGCACCGTCGCGTCGCCCGGCTCCGCGAGCGCGAGGACGCTCCGGATCTCCCGCACGAGCGTGTGGCTCAAGACGACGCTCGCGTCACGGACTCGCGCGGCGCGCATCGCGCGGATCACTTCATCGCCGCTCTGGTTGTTGAAGAAGATCGGCTGCATCCC
>JAYVXL010000718.1:0-3868 GCA_043785185.1 Myxococcales bacterium | reverse complement strand
GAGCTCGTCATCGTCCGCGACAACTCGCAGACCATTCGCACCAGCGTTCACGCGGTGACCGAGCACCTCGTCGTGGGCTCGGTGCTCGCGGCGTTGGTCGTCCTCCTCTTCCTAGCGAACGCGCGCAGCACCATCATCGCGGCCGTGGCCATCCCGGTGTCGGTCATCGGCACGTTCGGCCTCATGTACATCCAGGGCTACACCCTGAACGTCATCACGCTCCTCGCGCTCGCGCTGGCCGTCGGTATCGTCATCGACGACGCGATCGTCGTCCTCGAGAACATCGTGCGCTTCGTGGACGAAAAGGGGATGAAGCCGTTCCCCGCCGCCATCCTGGCCACGAAAGAGATCGGCCTCGCCGTCATGGCGACCACGTTCTCGCTCATGGCCGTCTTCATCCCGGTCGCCTTCATCGGCGGCATTCCGGGGCGCTTCTTGAAGAGCTTCGGCTACACGATGGCCTTCGCCGTCGGCGTATCTCTCGTCGTCAGCTTCTCGCTCACGCCCATGATGTCGGCGCGCCTCCTCCGTCCGCACCAGGAGAGCTTTCTCACCCGCGTCGTCGACATGTTCTATAGGCCGGTCGAGCGCGCCTACATGGCGATGCTGGGCTTCTCGCTGAAGCGTCGCTGGGTGGTGATGGTCGCCTGCGCGCTGACGCTGGGGTCGTGCCTTCCCCTCGCCAAGTCGCTCCCCGCCGGCTTCCTGCCCGAGGACGACAAGGCGAAGTTCCAGATGACGATCCGCGCCGAAGAGGGCACGAGCTCGGAGGAGACGATGCTCATCGCCGAGCGCGCCGCCGTCGACCTCCGCAAGCTGCCTGGCATCGCGCACATCCTCATCACGGTGGCCGAGGACCCCCAGGTGTCTCGCAACTACGCGCAGGTCTACGTCGACATGGTCGACCCCGACAAGCGCGAGATTACCCAGTTTCAAGCGATGGACCGCGCGCGCAAAGAGGTGGTCCCGAACCTCCCTCCGGGCATGCGCGTGACGGTGGCCGAGGTCCCCGACTTCTCCGTCGGCAGCAATCTTCAGAACATCCAGATCGTCATGAGCGGCTCGGACTTCGCGCTGCTCGAGAAGTACGCGAAGGAGATCACGACGGGTCTCAAGGCCGAGAAGATCGCCGTCGACGTCGACACCACGAATTTGCCCGGCCGACCCGAGGTGAAGGTCACCATCGACCGCGATCGCGCCGCCGACCTCGGCGTCAGCGTCTCCGACGTCGCGAGCGCGCTCCAGATGCTGGTCGCCGGCGTGAAGGGCTCCACGTTCCCCGAGGGCGGGGAGGAGTACGACATCCGAATCCGCGCTCAAGAGGAGTTCCGCGTGGGCGCGGCGTCGATCGGCCTCATGAACGTGCCGTCCAGCAAGCACGGCAACGTGCCGCTCGCGAGCGTCGTGAAGTGGAAAGACGGCATCGCGCCTTCGCGCATCAACCGCTACGGCCGGGAGCGGCAGATCACGCTGCTCGCGAACGCGGCGCCCCGCGTGGGCGACAACATCGTCACCGGATACATCCAGGACAAGTTCAGCAAGCAGAACCCTCCGCCCGACTACCGACTTCAGCTCACCGGTCGCGCGAAGTCGCAAGCGGAGACGGGCAAAGGGTTCGCGCTCGCGCTCGCGATGGCGTTCGTCTTCATGTACCTCATCCTCGCGGCGCAGTTCGAGTCGTGGCTCTACCCGGCCATCATCCTGGTGTCGTTACCCTTGACCGTGCCGTTTGCGCTCCTGTCGCTGAAGCTCTTCGGGCAGAGCCTCAACATGTTCTCGATGCTGGGTCTGCTCGTCTTGTTCGGCGTCGTGAAGAAAAACAGCATTCTGCAGGTGGACCACACGAACCATCTGAGATCCCTGGGCCAAGGCAACTTCGAGTCGCTGATGAACGCGAACCGTGACCGCCTCCGCCCCATCCTCATGACCACCATCGCGTTCGTGGCGGGCATGGCCCCGCTGATCCTCTCCAAAGGGATCGGCTCGGGCTTCAACCGCGCCACCGCCAGCATCGTCATCGGCGGTCAGACGCTCTCCCTGCTGCTCACGCTCCTGGCCGTTCCGGTGTTCCACAGCATGGTGGACAGCGCCAAGGCGCTCAGCGCCCGCACCCTCGGCAAGCGCAAGGTGCTCGACCTCGGGGAAGGAGACCTCGACAAGGCCGTCGCCAACGAGAACGAGAGAGACAAGCGGCCGGGCGAGTCGAGCGCGGCCCCGACCGCGGCGGAATGACCGAGCCATGGTGCTGGAAGCGAGGAAGACCGCGGCGCGCGGCGAGTCGATCGTCAAGGAGGTCCTCGCCGCGACGCTCGTGGAGCTGGGGCGCGTAGGCTACCGGGCGCTTCGCATCGAGGATGTGGCGGTGCGCGCCAACGTGCACAAAACCACCGTCTATCGCCGCTGGCCCACCAAGGAGGGTCTCGTACGCGAGACGATGGCCACCACCATGGAGGAGCGCATCCCCATGCCGAACACCGGCTCCCTCCGAGGGGATTTGCTGCACGTCGCGACGCAGCTCGTGGCCTTCTTCACCAGCGCGAACGGCGAGGCGCTCGTGCGTATGATGATGAGCGAGCGGTCCGATGACGAGCTTCGCGCGATCGTCGACTCCCTGCGCAGCGCGAAGGACGCCGTGCCGCGGCAGATCCTCGAGCGGGCGGTGGCGCGAGGCGAGCTCGGCGGCGATGTGGACGGCGAGCTGCTCATGACGACCCTCGTGGGGTCGCTCCACCACTCGATCTTCGCGCGTTGCCAAAATCCGCCGCGGGTCCGCGTGGAGGCCCTCGTCGACCTCCTCCTCTATGGTGCGACCGCGCGCCCCCCCACGCCGAGCGCCGCAGCGGTCGAAGAGCGCGGTTGACGACCGGGCAACGTCGCGAGGGTTGACCTCTCGGAGGAGGTGCCCGTCCGGGGACACTGCTTTTTTGTCCCGGACGGTGGCGTCGCCGGCGCACGCCGCAAATTCTCGGGGATTTCCCGCACGGGCGATTGGCACGGACGTCGCTAAACGCGAAGGGCGTGCGCTGCGGCGCACGTGGCACGCGACACCCGAAGCAGGGAGACGAGAGATGGAACCGATGGACAACACCAACGCAGGCACGACGACGACCACCACCAAGCACAAGAACGTCTTCACCGTCGTGGAGACGAAGCAGGGGCGCGGAGTCTGGGTGAAGATCGGCGCGGCCTTCCCCAACCGCGACGGTTCGCTCACCGTCAGGCTCGACGCGTTGCCCTTGAACGGGCAGCTCCAGGTGCGCGACCCGGCGGCGTGGGAAGAGCGCGAGCGCCGTCCGGACGGCGCGGGCAACGAGACGGGCCCGCGCGGCGTCCGCGAGGCCTTCGCGTGAGGGGGCGGTGGCAAGCCGCCTGCGCGCGCGTCACGCAGCTCGCGCAGGCGCTCGCCGCCGCCCGATGGACCAAGCCCGCCCTCCGCGTCCTCGCGGCCGGGGCGGGCCTGCTCCTACTCGCGGCGATCGGGCGCACCGCGACGGCCAGCGGAACGGAGCCGACCGCGAGCCCGATGGCATCCCCGACAATGACGGCGACCGCGACGGCGACCGCCACCGCGACTCCGACTCCGACTCCGACCACGAGCTCGCTCGCGGCGCCGCCGACACCCGAGGCCCCGCTGGTCCTGAACGCCGCGACCGCCGAGGATCTGCAGCGCCTCCCCGGAATCGGCCCCAAAAAGGCGCAAGGCATCGTGGCCCTCCGCCAGCGCCTCGGTCGCTTTCGTCAGGTCGAGGACCTGATGAAGGTCAAAGGTATCGGCCGCGCCACGGTGAAGCGCCTGCGTCCCCTCGTCCGCGTCGACGCGCCGCCTCAGCCTCCGCCCGTCACGGCCGACGCCTCGACGACGTGACGG
>JAYVXL010000717.1:0-3872 GCA_043785185.1 Myxococcales bacterium | reverse complement strand
CTCACCGATTGGTTCTGGGCGGCCTACGTCGACGCGTACGACTGGGTGGTCGAGCCGAACGTCCTCGGCATGGGCACCTACGCGACCGGCGATCTCATGATCACCAAGCCGTACGTCGCCGGCGGCGCTTACGTGAATCGCATGAGCGACTACTGCGGCGGGTGCGCGTTCGACCCCGCGAGCACGTGCCCGCTCACGCCGATGTACTGGGCTTTTCTGGCGCGCCACGAGGCCGCGCTCGCCGGCAATCCGCGCATGATCGTGCCGCTGTCTGCGCTCCGGAAAAGGGCGCAGGCGAAGCGTGCGCACGACGCCGAGGTCTTCGCGCGCGCGAGCGCGTCGCTCGCCAAGGGAGAGCGGCTCGCCCCCATCGCGAGGTCGGGCTGATGCCGGAGGGCCATACGATTCATCGCCACGCGCGCGACCAGCGCAAGTTGATGCAGGGCAAGGCGCTCGCGGTGTCGTCGCCGCAGGGCCGCTTCGCGCGCGCGGACACGCTCGACGGCCGGCGGCTGCTCGACGTCGAGGCGTGGGGCAAGCACCTCGTCTACGTCTTCGACGGCCCCGAGCCGCGCCGCGTGCACGTGCACCTCGGGCTCTTCGGCAAGTTCCGTCGCCACAAGGTGCCGGCGCCCTCGCCGCGCACCACCTGCAGAATGCGGCTCGTCTCGGAGACGCACGCGCTCGACCTCGTCGGCCCGACCGCGTGCGAGCTCATGGACGAAGCCGCGCTGGCGGCGCTGCTCGCGCGCCTCGGGCCGGACCCGCTCCGCGACGACGCCGACCGGGCGGCCGCTCTCGCGCGCCTCGCGCGAACGCGCGCGAGCATCGGCGCGGCGCTGCTCGACCAGTCGGTGCTGGCTGGCGTCGGGAACATTTACCGCGCCGAGGCGCTGTACGCGTGCGGCATTCACCCCGACGTGCGCGCGGGCAGCGTTCCTCGGCCCGCGCTCGAACGGCTCTGGGACACGCTCGTCGCGATGCTCCGGCGCGGCGTGCGCGAGGGGCGCATCGTCACCGCGGTCGAGTTCGCGCCGGGCGAGACGCGCCGGCGTGTCCCGCGGCGCGAGGCGCTCGTCGTGTACGGCCGCCGCGCGTGCCGACGATGCGGGAGCCCCGTGCGTCGCTGGCTCGTCCGCCAGAGGTGGGCGTACGCGTGCGAGACGTGTCAGCCGCCTCCGCCCGCAGCGGCCTGAGAGCCCAATCGCGCACCGGGAAATATCAGGCCGACGCCCGCCCTCCGAGCGCAGTCCGGCCGCCTCTCGGCGCCGGCGTCCGGGCGACCGTCCGTCTCGCGGCTCAAGCTCGAGCCGCGACGGTTGGCTCGGGCAGTCCGAGCACCCGCCCGGCGAGCGCGACGCCCGAGAGGAACGCGCCCTCCACGCGGCCACCGCACGCCCAGTCGCCCGCGGCCCCCACGCGCGCGTCCTCGTCGAAGAGCGCGCCGCGCTCGAGCGGCCGAAGGGCTCGCGCGTAGCCCCAGCGATGGACGAACGAGAGCTCGGGCTCGAGAGGGCCCAGATCGAAGAGCCGCGAGAGCTCGGCGATCATCGCGGCCTCGACGTCTTCGCGCGGCATGTCGCGCGCGGCGCGAGACCACGCCGCCGAGGCGTGGAGCACCCAGCGCTCGCCCGGGGGCCTGCCCGGCTTGCTCGAGTCGCGCGCCACCCACGAGAGCGGTGACCCGCTCGGCTCGCCGTCGCGGCCGATGAACGCGCCGTCGTGGGCGAGCGCGCGGAGCGCGTCGTCGCGTCGTCCCGCGGCGAGGCCAACGACGAAGCAAGGCTCGAGCGGCACCTCGCGGGCGTCGCGTGCGAGCCCCGGGCTGATCGGCTCGAGGAGGACCGCCGCCTGGTCGGCCGGCAAACACACGACGACGACGTCGAAGGTGCCCAGCTCCACACTCCCGAGATCGCCCGGACCTGCGGGGCCGAGCGTGGCGCCGGCCGGCGCCGTCGTGCCTCGTAGCGAGAGCTGACCCCCGACACGCTCGATGCGATCGACGCGCTGCCCACTTGCGACGCGGAGGTCGGCGGCGAGGTGACGCGCGAGCGCGTTCATGTCCGGCGTGCCGACGAGACGTTCCAGCGGCGGCGTGGCGCGCGCGGGGCCGCCTGCGCCATCGAGCGCGACGATGCGACCCTTCCATGGCGCGCACACGCCGTCCTCGAGCCAGGACTCCACGTGTCTCCTGAACCTCGGATCGCGCGCGGTGAAGTACTGCGCGCCGAGGTCGAAGGTGTGCGGCGCAGCCCGGCGCGTGGCGAGCCTCCCGCCCGGTGAACGGCCTTTGTCGAAGAGCGCGACGTCGATGTTGTGGTCCCGCAGCGTGCGCGCGCACGCGAGCCCCGCGAGGCCCGCGCCGATGACCGCGACGCGACGCACCCCGCTTCGCGTGGGCCGCGCCACGTGACGCGCGTAGGCGGCGACGTCGAGCCGCGCCGCGTGCGCCGCGGTGGGACGCGGCCGCACCGTGCCGAGCACCGCGGATGCCGGGGTGAAGGGACGGTCGAAGAGCCCGAGGCACCAGTAGAGGCCGCCGTACGACGCGGGGTCGCGACCATCGAGCGCGTAGCGGTGATTGAGCGCGGTGAGCGCGCGGCGCGCCGCTTCGGGGTCCCGGGTCCACGCCGGCACCGCCTTGCCCCACGTCATGCGCAGGTTGTTGTGCAGCTCGCCGTGCGCGAGGAGCGAGCGCTGGCACGCGTCCCAGAGCGCGTCGCCGGTTTGGCCGCGCTCGAGACGCTCCATCGTCCGCGGCTCTCGCGCGTCTGCGGTGTGCTCCGCGAGCGTCGCGCGGGCCCACGCGGGGAGGGGCTCGAGCGTCTCGAGCTCGCCCAGGCGCGTGTGCGCGGCGAAGTGCCACGCCACTTCACGCCAGACGAGCAGCTCGTCGAGGAACTTGTCGGCGCCCGCGCCGGTCACGAGCGCGGTCTCGCGCGCGATGCGCAGAGGAGAGACGTGGCCGTAGTGGAGATAGGGCGAGAGTCGGCTCGTGCCGTCCTCGAGCGGATCGTTGCGACGACGCGCGTAGTCTCCGAGCTTGTCCGCTCGGAACGCGTCCCAGCGCGCGTAGCCGGCGCGTGAGCCACCGCGCCACTCGCGGACGGGCGCGACGCCGTGATCGATCTCGCACGCCGCGACGAGGCCCGCTATCGAGCGGTCGTCCAGCTCGCGCGCGTCGATCGGCGTGAACGGCAGCGGGGGTCGCGCGGGCGGGTGACGCGGCGCGACGTCCCGCCACCCTGGCGCGAGCGCGGCCGAGGCCAGGCGTCGCGACGCGGTGCGAAAGGCGTAGGCGCGGTCGTAGCGCTTCGCGACGAGCGGCATGGGAACGACGCAGGAGGCGTCGACCGCCCAGAGCGGCACGCCCGCGCCTTCGAGGCGTGCGCCGAGGCGCGCCGTCCAGGCGTCGAGGGGCGGTACGGGCACGTCCTCGGTCACCACGAGCGCAGCGAGCTTCGCGAGATCCACGAGCATGGGGCCGCGCGCGCCTTTACGCTCGACGTGGAGCACGTAGTCGATGCCGCGTGCCGCGAGCCCGGCGGAGACGTCCCTCGCGCCTTCGAGAATGAACGTGTGGTGGCGGTCGGACGCGAAGGGATAGCGCTCCGAGACGGCGTGGTAGACGAGCACCGGGAGGCCGAGCGCGTTCGCGGCGGCGACGGCGGCATCGAGCGCAGGGTTCTCGTGGTCGCGCACCGCCATGCGCATCCAGTAGAGGACGAGGAGCGCCTCGCGGGGAGGCGGGCGCGAGACCACACAGCGAACGCGATGCGCGACCGCCTCGGGAAGGGCCTCGCGCAGCGCTATTTCGCCAGGGTCCGCGGGATGGTTGGGGACGGACGCAGGCACGATGCAACTTCGATGGT
>JAYVXL010000716.1:0-3872 GCA_043785185.1 Myxococcales bacterium | reverse complement strand
TCGAGGAGCGCCTCGAGCGTCTCCTTCTCCTTGGCGGCGAAGACGCCGTCTGCCCACGCCACGGGGACGAGGGCTCGGACGATGGCCATGTCCTGGTCATGCATCATGGGTGTCTCCGGTCGCGGTGCTGCGTAGGCCCGAGGATCGGTCAGGCGAGAGTCCAGGTCAACCCCGCGATCGCAGGCGGGTCGCTCGGGGCTCACGTCGTCACTTCCGGGCCGTCATTCCCACACGCAAGTTACGCTGTGGGTGGCAAAATATTCCTCAGACGGAAAATGGGCCAGGCCGCTACTTCGCGCTGAGGCGAACCGCGTGGGCGCCGCCTTGACCGAGGGGGGCCTTTGCGATGTCGGCCGCGGGCATTTTGAGGCGCCGCCGGAACGTCGTCGGGCCCGCGACGAGAATCTCGGCGTCCTGCTCGCACTTGACGGGGTCGATCGTGGCTTCGGGCGACGCGCCCACGAGGAGCCAGAGCTCGGCGCCGCGTGGGGTCGAGATCACGCGAACGGTTCCCGGCGCCCCCTTGCCGCCGACGACCGTGCCGGGTTGTCCCGCGGGCCAAGGGTCGGTGCCGCCCGGCTTCGCCCGGCTCGGTTCGAGCTGCACGGCGAGCTCGAACCGCGGCTTGCCGTCCGCGCCCGGGTCCCACGAGGCGCCGGCGGGCACGATGGACCGCTTCGGCGCGAAGCCCTCGGCGGTCGCGACGAACTCGAGGCGCGCGCCGACGGGCATTCGCTCGATGTCGAGCGGCGCCTGGCCGACGCGGAGGAGCACCTCCGCCGCGGGCGGGACGTCGGCGACCGTGAGGGCGCCGCGGCATCGAACGACCTGCTGCTGGGCGATCGCTTGCTGGCTGGCGATGGCCGCGGCCTTCCTCTCCTGCTCGAGCTTGTCCGGCGTGCGGCCCGTGAAGAAGCCGGGCTTCATCCTCCAGACGGCGACCGCGCCGCCCGAAAGGACCGCGAGCGTGAGAAGCGCGAGGAGCGTGTTGAGGCGGCGGGCGCGCTTTCGAACGAGCTCGCGCGGGAGCACCATGGTTTTGGCGTAGCGCGACCCCGGGCGAGGACCCATGCGTGCGCCGCCCGTCGCCGGCGGGCCCATGCCTTGCCCCATGCCTTGCCCCATGCCTTGTCCGAGGCCTTGCCCCATGCCTTGCGGCGACGACGGGACGGCTTCGGCGCCGAACGGCGCGGCCATCGGCCCCGACGCGGAGGCGTGGGGCCGCATCGGGGCGCGTGAATCGGGCGCGGGCGTGGGCGGCGCCAAGGCCTGGCCGCCCTGCGGGCGACTCGGCATGCCGATCGGCGGCGGTGGCAAGGGCGCCGGCGGCCGCATCGGCGTGGCGTGAATCGGGACCATCGCGGCGGGCTGCGTAGGCGGGGTCATCGCGGCGCGGTGCGGCATGCCCCCGGGTGGCCCGGGAGCCGCCGGCGTCACCGGCCGCGCGGGCAGCCCCGCGGCCGCGCCGGGCGAGGGCGCGTGGTGCGGGCCCGGCAGGTACGGACCCGGGCCGAGGCCGGTGGGCGTCCCGGTGCCTCTGCGGGTGACGTTGGCGATCGGAATGCTCTGGTCGGTCATCGCGAGGAGATCCTCGACGCCGTCGACGGGAATTTCGAGCAGGGCCGGTCCGGCGGCCTGTCGGCTGGGCGGCGGCGGCGTCGGCTCGAGGCCGACCATCGCCTTCAGCTCGCGCGACACGGCGCGATCGGTCGTCGCGCCGGACACCTCGAACGACGCGAGGAGATGATCGACCGCGTCGCTCCCGGGCGGGGACGTCGAGGCCTGCCCAGGCGCCCCTTCCGACGCGGAGGGCGGATCGGCCGGCTGCGCGGGAGCCGTCGGCAGCGCTGGAATCGATGCGCGCGGGAGCGCCTCGGCAAGATCCGGGAACGCGTCGTCGTCGATCTCGGGCGACGAGGGCTCGCGCGCGGGCGGGAGAGGCGCCGGGGGCGCGAGGCGACTCTGCGCGACGACGGCCGGCCGCGGCGGCGCGGTTACCGGCGGCCGATCGGGGGGATGCGCATTGCGGCCGACGCCCGCGGTCACGCGTTTTACTTCGCGCGCCAGCCGGGCGAGCGCGCGCCGACCGGCCGCGCGGTTCACCGGAATGAGCGCCGCCTCGAGCTCCTCGATCAGCGCCGCGAGGCCGCCGCCGGGCTTGCGGCGCGACGCCGCGCCGAGGGCCGGCGTCGCCGAGCCGCTCGCCTCGAGCAAGCGGAGCAAGATCGCTCGCACGCTCGCCTCGGTGTCCCCGGAGGCGTCCCGCGCGCGCACGAGCGCGACGGTGCCTTCTTCGCCAATGTAGACGCTCCGCGGATCAATCTCGCCGAGCTGGGTCTGCGCCCCCTCGGCGATTTCGAGGGTCAAGTAGCCGCCGAGCTCGGGCGCGAGCGGCACCCGCTTGGCGGTCACCACCGCGAACACGTCCTCGAGCGTCACGGATTGATCGAGGGGGCCGCTCACGCCGCGACCTGCCTGACGGGGACGCCTGCCGTCGCGAGGTACGCCCGCGCCTGCGCCAGCGTGTGCAGGCCGTCGTGGAAGATCGACGCGGCGAGCACCGCGCTCGCTCGGCCGACGGTGAGGCCTTCACGCAAGTGTTCGAGCGTGCCCACGCCGCCGGACGCGATCACCGGCACCGGGACCGCGTCGGAGACCGCGCGCGTCAGCTCCAGATCGAAGCCTGCTTTCGTCCCGTCGCGGTCCATGCTCGTGAGGAGGAGCTCGCCCGCGCCGAAGCGGACAGCGGCTTCGGCCCACGCGAGCACGTCGAGGCCGGTGTTCGTCCGGCCGCCTTCGACGAACACGTCCCATCCGCCGCCTCCGTCGCGCCGCTTGGCGTCGATGGCGACGACGATGGCCTGCGAGCCCCACGCGTCCGCGCAGCGCTGCACGACCTCGGGCCGCTTCACGGCGGTCGTGTTGATGCTCACCTTGTCGGCGCCGGCCGCGAGCAGCGCGCGCACGTCGTCCTCGCTGCGCACGCCGCCTCCGACCGTGAGCGGCGTGAACAGCACGTCCGCACACCGCGCGACGACTTCCAGGATCGCGCCGCGCTTCTCGTACGAGGCGGTGATGTCGAGGAGGCAGATCTCGTCCGCGCCGTCCGCGTCGTAGCGGCGCGCCTGCTCGACGGGATCGCCCGCGTCGCGCAGATCCGTGAAGCCGACCCCTTTGACGACCCGCCCATCGCGAACGTCCAGGCAGGGGATGATCCGTCTCGCCAGCACGTCTCTCGTGGTTACCTTCGACGCCTCGTTGCGTAAACTTTTCGAAGGGGACGGCGTCGGGCCCCTCAGGACTTCAGGTCTTCAGGCCTTTAGGTCTTTAGTCTTCAGGTCGCTCTTCAGGTCGTAAGTGTCGAGCATCTTCTCGACGGACGCGAGGTTGTTGTCCATCGACTCCTGGACGATCTGCGTCATCGTCGCGCTCGAGCCCTTGAGCGCTTCGTAGTACCGCTGCCGCTCCGTCGAGTGCACGATCGCCGGGGGATAGCCGCCGCGCAAGAGCAGGAGGTTCATGAAGAGGCGCGCGACCTTGCCGCTGTCGTTCGGGAACGGGAAGATGCGGAGGAGATCGTAGTGCGCCCGCGCCGCGAGGCGAATCGGGCTTCGGGTCCGACGTGTCTCCGGATCGTTCACCCAGTCGACGACCTGCCGAACCTTGTACGTAATCTTGTCGGGCGGCGCGTACTCGTGGAAGTAGAGGCGGTGCTGCGGAATGTCCTTCCGGTACCGCACCGTCTTCAGGTCTCCCTCCTCCGGGTGAAGGATGAGGTAGATCTTCTTCACGACGTCGAGGTTCACCGGGAGGCGCTTCTTCACCGCGTAATCCCGGACGTAGTCGAGGGCCTCGCGGTGGCGGCGGATCTC
>JAYVXL010000715.1:0-3875 GCA_043785185.1 Myxococcales bacterium | reverse complement strand
GCACCTGGACCGTGCCGGTCAGGTCCGCCGTGATCCCGGCGACGAGGTCGACGCCGTAGCGCACGCGGGCGGGTCCGAGCGTGTACGCGGCGTCGAGGACGGCGTCGTGCGCCGGGCGGCCGGGCAAGGGCGGGCGCTGGCAGCCGGCTCCGGCCGGGGCGGCGGCGGCGCACGCGTCCTCGTTGGTGGTCGCGAGACCCGTGTAAGATGCACGCACCTCCGCGCCGTATGCCCGCGCCTCGAGCAGACCCTCGAGCCCCGCGATGCGCGCGCCGGCGACGTTCTCGGTGTGGAGCACGCCGATGCCTTGCTGGACGAAGACGATCAAGTCGTCCGCCCACGTCACGAAGCCGGCGCCCTCCGCGCGCAGGCGCACCTCGCCGAGGCGCGTCTGCGCGCGCGCGCCGGCGTCGACCGTCCACGCCGACTCCGGGCGCAGCGCCGGGTTGCCGACGAAGACGCCGTGGTCGCCGAACCGCTCGACGAAGCTCGGCGCGCGCGCGAGGACGCCGGCGTGCGAGGCGATCGCGACGGGGCCGAGCACGACCTCGCCGCCCAGGTGCGCCGTCGGCCGCAGCGCGTCCTTGGCGCCCGGGCCCTGGTCGCTCCACGCGTCGAGGCGGCCGCTCGCCGTCGCGGTCAGCGCCGACGTCGCGCGCCACTCGACGTCCGACGCGAGGCCCACCGCGGCGCGCGTGGCGCCCGGCGGCGTCGCCGCGCCGCGGTAGGTGCCGGGCATGAAGCGCTCGCCGCTCGCGTCGAGGCGCGCGTCGAGGGTCACCGGCGCGGCGGGTCGCCCGCGCCAGCCCGCCGCGCCGCCCGCCGCGGCGACGGAGTGGCTCGTCCGCGCCGGATCGCCCGGCTCGAGCGGCGCGTCCATGAGGCGCAGCCCGTCATGCCGCCCCCACGCGCGCGTCAGCCACGCGCCGCCGGCGCCCGGCACCGCGAGCTCCACCGACGCGAGCTCGCGATCGCTCGACAGCACCTGGTTCGGCGTCAGGTGCGTGAGCGGCCCCGGCACGTGCTGCCGCCGGGCCTGCGCGAGCGTCGTGACCGTCACGCGCCCCGTCTCTGCGCCCGCGAAGCGAATCGGTCGCGTCCAGGCGACGAGGCCGCTCGCCGCCGCGTGCCCCGCGTTCTCGCGCGCGCGATCGGTCGTTCCGTCGAAGTACGTGAAGTCGTCGTCCGAGCGCGAGACGCTGAGCGCCGTCGCGACGCGCGCGCCGTCGTCGCCGAGCGCGCGCACGTCTCCGGCGCGCAGTCGTCGCGCGCCGAACGAGCCTACGGCGGTCCACACCTCCGTGCGGTCCGGCCCGGTCGCCGCCGGCCCGTCGAGGACGAGGCTGCCGCCGAGCGAGCCCGGCCCGAGGGTCGCCGGCGCGAAGGAGCGAAACACACGCACCTTCGCGCCCGGCCACAGCGGCAACGTCGCGAGGTCGAGCGAGGGGTCGGCGCCCCCCGTCAGCGGCACCCCCGCGAGCAGGACCGCGACCTGGGTCGAGCTGGACCCGCGGACCGACACTGTGGAAAATCCGTCGTCGCCCCCCAGACGCCGGACGTGCACGCCCGGTAACGGCTCAACCAAGCTCGCGGCGTTAGTTATTTCACGGGGCGCGTCGTCGAGCTTCGCCCGGGACGCAAATCCACCGGCCTGCGAGCCTCGGATCGTCACTTCCTCCGTGTCGTCGGCGCGTGCGATCGACATTTGCATAGGCCCCAGGAGGGCAAGGAGGAGCGCGCGACGGTCCATTTGGAAAAGGTCGTTTCTAGAAGAGCGGAAACCGGGCGGCACGTTACCGCGTATCGTCCATCGCGTGGTCCCATCGCAGCCTAGCTGCGCTGTGCCGCACCGCCTCTTGATCGCCTTGCCGACGCACGCAGGGAAACATAGTTTAATGAACCGCTCGATGGCCAATCCCGATCTCGACATCCACGCGGAGTTGCGGCTGATTCCGCCGTTCTCCGAGCTGACGAAGGAGGCGTTCGGCGAGCTCGCCGGCGCGGCTCAGCAGCGCCGTGTGCACGCCGGCGTCGCGCTCGTCGAGCAAGGAACCGCGTCCCCTGCGATGGTCCTGCTCTTACGCGGCGCGGCAAAGGTGACCCGGACGACGCCGACCGGCGGCGGCGGCAGCGAAGCGCAGGTCGTGGTCGACGTCATGCGCGCACCTTGCATCGTCGGGGACGTGTCGGTCCTCGACGGCCTGCCCGCGACCGCGACCGTGACGACGCTGCGCTCGACGCACCTCGCGGTGATCGATCGGCGCATCGTGCACCGCATCTCGGCGTCGCACCCGACGTTCGCGCGCGCCCTCCTCACGCGCGCCGCGCAGGACCTGCGCGCGCACACGCGCCGCATCGACGAGATCGTCGGCGGCCCCGTCGACGAGCGCATTCATCACCTGCTCGACAGCCTCGCCGAGAACCACGGCACGCCGCTCGGCCAAGGGCGCTTCATCGCGATCCCGCTGCGCCGCCGGGATTTGGCGTGCATGGTGAACGCGACGACCGAGACGGTGAGCCGCCTGCTCGCGAAATTCGAGCGTGACGGGCTCGCGCGCAGCACGCGCGATGGGATTTGGTGGCGCGCTTCGCCGCGCGAGGCGCCCGTGTCGACGGCGAACCTCCGCGTCGCGCCGCCGCCTCCGAGCACGCCGCCGCCGAGCGGCACATCCCTCGGATCGATCGACACGCCACCGCCGAGCTCCGCGGGCTTCCGCGCCCCGCGCTGAGCCGCGCGCGCGAGCGCTGAACCGAGCGGGGGCCGAGGAGCGAAGAAGCAGGCCGGGGCGAGCGCGGGCGTTTTGCCGCTGTGCCTGAGCTGAAAGCGAACAATTGCGGCGCGGCCGCGCCTTCGCTACGAGTAAACCATGACCTTCGCGCGCTCGCAGCACGCCCTGGCGCTCGCCGCCCCCGCCCTCGCGTTCGCCGCCGCCCTCCTTGCGCCCGTCGCGTCCGGCGACGCGCGCGCCGACGACACGATCAAGACCCCCGGCGACCACCCGTCGTACAAGGTCGAGATTGAGCCCCACCTCCTCTTCGGCTGGGGAGACGTCTACGGCTCGAGCGGCTACGGCCTCGGCGGCCGCTTCTCGATCCCGATCGTCGAGAACGGCTTCGTCCCGACGATCAACAACAGCGTCGCCATCAGCTTCGGCGTCGACTTGCTCCACTACGACGCCTGCTATTTCCGCGGGGCGGGCTGCAGCGCCAACTTCCTCTTCTTCCCCGTCGCGATGCAGTGGAACTTCTTCGTCGCGCAGAAATGGAGCGTCTTCGGCGAGCCCGGGCTCTTCCTCTACAAGGGCTTCTTCGACAGCATCTGCAACGGCAACGGCGCGTGCAGCGAGCCGGCGCTCTTCGGCATCCGCCCGTCTCTCTACCTCGGCGGCCGCTACTACTTCAGCGAGCACGTGGCCCTGACGATGCGGGTCGGCTACCCGACCTTCTCGCTCGGCGTCTCCTTCATGTAGGGGCTGAGCGCTGAGCTGAAGCCGCACGCGATCGCGGGACCCATGGCGCCGGCGCCAGGCTCGTCTTAGACTTAACGAGATGTCCGTCGCGTCTTACTTCTTGGCGGCCTTAGGCCTCGCGGTTCTGATGGTCGTCCACGAGAGCGGGCATTACTTCGCCGCGCGGCGATTCGGAATGCGGGTGACGCGCTTCTCGATCGGCTTCGGGCCGACTTTGTGGCGCCACCGCCCGAAGGGGAGCCCGACGGTCTACCAGATCGCGATCATCCCGTTCCTCGCCTACGTGCAGATCGCGGGGATGAACCCGTACGAGGAGAACGATCCAAAGGACACCGGCAGCTACGCCAACGCGTCGCTCTGGGCGCGCATCGTCACGATCGCCGGCGGCCCCGTCGCCAACTACCT